>DASTDQ010000443.1:0-14121 GCA_035710305.1 Vicinamibacterales bacterium
GGCGGAAGCGGCACCGTCTGCGGCCCGGCGGACGAGGTCGCCGCCGTCACAAGAAGCAGCAAGAGAACGAGTCGAGACGAGTGCACAGACTTTCCCTCGGTCCTCATTGTCGGACTGAGGAGTTGGGGCAAATAGCCCGACCGGGACCTCCGGCCTTGACGGCGCTGCTTTCATAGTGATATCACTTAGATGTCAATTGGGCGAAACGCCCTTCCTCTGGAGGTCGTCGATGATCCGTGAACGTGAGCGAAACGGCCTGTCCGCCATCCCACTCCTGGTCCTAGCGATCCTGGCCCCTGTGGGCATCGTCTTGCTCTTCGCTTGGGGTGGCGCGGCCCTTGACGACGGCTTCAACCTCGGCGGCTTATTCGCAGTGCTTGTCGCCATCGTACTGGTCCCCACCTGGATCGTGTCGCTGAGGGGGTTCTTCATGGTGGCCCCCAACGAGGCCAAGGTACTGCAGCTCTTCGGCGACTATGTCGGCACGGCCAAGGTGACGGGCCTGCGCTACACCAACCCGTTCTACGGCAAGAGGAAGATCTCGCTCCGCGTACGGAACTTCGAAAGCGGGCAGCTCAAGGTCAACGACCACGACGGCAACCCCATCGACATCGCCGCTGTCGTCGTCTGGCGGGTGGTCGAAACCGCCGAGGCCAGCTTCGAGGTTGATGATTACGAGCACTACGTCCGCGTGCAGAGCGAAGCGGCCCTGCGAAACGCCGCAACGAACTACCCGTACGACGCACACGAGGATGGCGTCGTCTCGCTCAGGGGATCGACCGCGGTGGTTGCCGAACATCTGAAGAAGGAAGTCCAGCAGCGGCTCGAGAAGGCCGGCGTGGAGGTGCTCGAGGCCCGTTTCAGCCACCTGGCCTACGCGCCCGAAATCGCGGCGGCCATGCTGCAGCGACAACAGGCCGGGGCGATCATCGCGGCCCGCCAGAAGATCGTCGAGGGCGCGGTCGGGATGGTGGAGATGGCGCTCGCGCAACTTTCCACGAAGAACATCGTTCACCTGGACGACGAGCGGAAGGCCGCGATGGTGAGCAACCTGCTCGTGGTGCTGTGTGGCGAGCGAGCGGCGCAGCCGATCGTCAACACGGGAACGATTCATCAATAGGCGAAGGGGACCGTGGCGGATCGGAAGCCCTTCCTTCTTCGCATCGACGCCCGGGTCCTCGAGGGCGTTCAGCGCTGGGCCAACGACGACCTGCGCAGCCTGAACGCCCAGGTGGAATACCTGCTCCGCGAGGCGCTGAGAAAGGCGGGCCGCGCCCCGAAGGACCCGCCGATGGAGCGGCCGGAGGACGGGTAGGGCCTACGGCCCGGGCGCAAAGCACCGATAATTGGCATGTGCAAGGGCATGCAGCCATTCGTCCGGTTCGGCCGCTCCTCAAGTGGGCCGGCGGCAAGCGTCAACTGCTGCCCGTCCTGGCCGAGCACTACCCTTCCACCTTCTCCCGCTACATCGAGCCGTTCGTCGGAAGCGGAGCGGTGTTCTTCGACCTGTTGAATTCGGGGCGCCTGACGCGCAGCGAGATCCTGCTGTGCGACGTCAATCCGGACCTGATCGGCTGTTATCGGATGGTCCGCGACCAGACCGACGAGGTGATTCGTGCGTTGAAGACGCTCGCCCGCGAGTACCGCGATTCGGGGCACCGGTGCTACTACGACGTGCGCGATCGACGATTCAATCCCGCGCGCGCAGAGTTGCAGATGCGGTCATCGGGCCCGGAGGTCGCCTCGCGCTACACGCCCGAGCTGGCGGCGATGCTGATCTTCCTGAATCGTACCGGCTTCAACGGCTTGTTCCGGCTGAATCGCCGCGGCGGCTTCAACGTGCCCGCAGGTCGATACACCGATCCGCGAATCTGCGACGAGGGGAACATCCGCGCGGTCGCCGGCGCGCTTGGCCGGGAGGGCGTGTCCATCAACCTCTCGCCCTTCGACGAGACGCTGGCCGGGGCCGCGCGAGGAGACTTCGTCTACTGCGACCCCCCGTACGCTCCGCTGAGCCGCACGTCGAGCTTCGCGCAGTACACGGCGGACGGGTTCTCCTCTCTTGATCAGCAGCGACTGCAGCGGGCCGTCATCGGCGCGTGCAGGCGTGGCGCGTCGGTGATCGTTTCGAATTCGAGCGCCGCCGAGATCAGACACGTCTACGCGGCACCTGAGGCCGTACGCGCCAGGCTGCACATACGGCCAGTTCCGGCCAGACGCGCCATCAATTCGCTCGCCTCGTCGCGTGGACCAGTGGAGGAGCTCATCATCTCCAATGTCAAAGCGGCGGCCGCCCTGCACAAGGTCCGGCCACGGATGCTCAAGGCCCCGGGCCTCAGGGCCCGGGCCTCAGGGCCCAGGGCCCAGGGCTCAGGGCTGGGCAAGGCCTCGGGCAGCGCTGAGGCCTGAGGCCTGGGCCCTGGTGCCTGGGCCGCAGGCCCGTGTTAGTCTGGCTTTGAGCGAAAGTGGCGGAACTGGCAGACGCGCCAGACTTAGGATCTGGTACCCGAGAGGGTATGGGGGTTCGAGTCCCTCCTTTCGCATTTCTGACGCGCACGCTAATCGCATTTCTCACGCGCACGCTAAAGCGTGCGCTCTACAGGGTCGCCGTACCGCGCCTGTAGAGCGGCGGCTTCAGCCGCCGCGTCCGAGTCCGCATGAAGACCGAATTCACCGACGTCAGCGACACCCAGAAGACCGTCACGATCGAGATCCCGAGCGACATCGTGGACGCCGAGATCGACCGCATCGCCCGGGGCTACACCAGGCAGGCGAAGGTGCCGGGATTCCGCCCCGGCAAAGTTCCGGCGACGATCATCAAGAAGCGGTTCCGCGAGCAGATCCTGCACGACGTGATGCACGGCCTCATCCCGCGCGCGGTGGACGAGGCGCTCCAGGAACGCGGCATCGAGCCGATCGACACGCCGAACATCAGGAACGTCGCGGTCGAAGAGGGCCAGCCGCTCAGGTTCACGGCCGCCATCGAGACGGTCCCGCCGTTCGACCCCGGCGATCTGTCCACGCTCCACGCCACGAAGCCTCCGGTCGCGGTCACCGAGGACGCCGTTGACCAGATGCTGCAGCGCCTCCGCGAGCGAGCCGCGCGGTCCGAGCCGGTCACCGGGCGGGCGGCCGAGACCGGCGACACCGTCGTCGCGGATCTCGTCAGGAGCACGCCGCAGGGCCCCGATCGACACGAGAACGTGAGCATCGAGCTCGGCGCGAAGGCCAATCCTCCCGGCTTCGACGCGGAACTGGCGGGGCTCTCCCCGGGCGACGAGAAGACGTTCACGATCCACTTCCCGGAGGACTACGCCGTCAAGGAGATGGCCGGCACCGACGTCACCTATTCAGCGACCGTCAAGGAGCTCCGGCGCCGGGTGCTGCCCGATCTGGACGACGAGTTCGCGAAAGACCTCGGCGCGTTCGACTCGCTTGCCGCGCTGCGGGATCGCGTGCGCGCGGACCTGCAGGCAGAAGCGGAGGACAACGCGACGCGGCACGTGCGCGGCGAGCTGATGAAACAGCTGGCGCAGCGGATCACGTTCGAGCTGCCGGCGTCGCTCGTCGAGCGCGAGATCGATCGACGGCTCGAGGAGTTCGCCAGACAACTCATGCAGCAGAACGTGGACCCGCGGCAGGCCGGTATTGACTGGGCTCAGTTCAGGGAGGCGCAGCGCGAGCCGGCCCGGCTGGCGGTGTCAGGCGCGCTCGTTCTCGACGCGATCGCGCGGCGCGAACGGCTCGAGGTGCGGCCCGAGGAGATCGACACGGAGATCGAGCGCTTCGCCGAGCGGGCCGGCCGCACGCCTGCCGCGCTTCGCGCCCAGTTCGAGAAGGAAGGCGGCGTCGCCCGGCTGGGCGCGGGGCTGCGGCGGGAGAAGGCGTTTGACTTGGCCCTGTCGCGTGCTAGGATGCTTTAAGGCCCATCGCCCATCACACACGACAAATGAGCCGCGCCCAGCTTGTGCCGATGGTGGTCGAACAGACCAACCGCGGTGAACGCGCCTACGACATCTTTTCGCGGCTGCTGAAGGACAGCATCATCTTCATCGGGACCCCGATCGACGACGGGATCGCCAACCTGGCGATCGCCCAGATGCTGTTTCTGGAGGCGGAGGATCCCGACAAGGACATCCAGCTGTACATCAACAGCCCCGGCGGCTCGATCACCGCGGGGCTGGCGATTTACGATACGATGCAGTTCATCAAGCCGAACGTGCAGACCATCTGCATCGGACAGGCGGCCTCGATGGCCGCGGTCCTGCTGGCGGCGGGCACGAAGGGGAAGCGGTATTCGCTGCCGAACTCCCGGATCGTCATCCACCAGCCGCTCATGCAGGGGTTGGCGGGCCAGGCGACCGACATCGACATCCACGCGCGTGAAATTCTGCGCATGCGCGAGCGGCTGAACGAGATCCTGGAGCACCATACGGGGCAGCCCCTGAAGCGCATCCAGGACGATACGGAGCGGGATTACATCATGTCCGCCGACCAGGGAAAGGATTACGGGATAATCGATGACGTCATCCGAAAACGGGTGTAACATCGCAGTAGGCTCAGGTTTAAGGCTCCAGATCAGGGGCCTCCTCTAGCCTCCAGCCGGACTGAGGCCGAAAACACCGGTCAGACAGACCCGAGACCCAATCGCCCGACGCCAGAGCCCAACAGCACACATGGTCAAAAAGAACGGCGAGACCGAGATTCTCCGTTGCTCGTTCTGCAACAAGGACCAGAACGACGTCCGCAAGCTCATCGCGGGCCCGACCGTGTTCATCTGCGACGAGTGCGTCGAGGTCTGCAACGACATCATCGCGGACGACAACCGGTTCGAGAACCGCGGCGTCCGGTCGACGCTCCCCTCCCCTCCCGAGATCAAGAAGTTCCTCGACGAGTACGTGATCGGGCAGGAGCGCACGAAGCGGAAGCTGGCCGTCGCCGTCTACAACCACTACAAGCGAATCGAGATCCAGAAGCAGCCGCGGAGCCGCAACGACGTCGAGCTGACCAAGTCGAACATCATGCTCATCGGCCCCACCGGCACAGGCAAGACGCTGCTCGCGCAGACGCTGGCCAAGCTGCTCTCGGTCCCGTTCACGATCGTAGACGCCACCACGCTCACCGAGGCAGGCTACGTCGGCGAGGACGTCGAGAACATCATCCTGAAGCTGCTGCAGGCGGCCGGCGGCGACATCGAGAAGTGCCAGCAGGGCATCATCTACATCGACGAGGTCGACAAGATCTGCCGCAAGGACGAGAACCCGTCCATCACGCGGGATGTCTCCGGCGAGGGCGTTCAGCAGGCGCTGCTGAAGATTCTCGAAGGCACCGTGGCCAACGTCCCTCCGCAGGGCGGACGGAAGCACCCGCACCAGGAGTTCTTCCAGATCGACACGACGAACATCCTCTTCATCTGCGGCGGCGCCTTCGTCGGCCTCGACAAGGTCATCGACCGTCGCGTCGGCAAGAAGACGCTCGGCTTCAAGGCCGAGGTGAAGTCCGTTCAGAAGCGCGACATCGGGACGACGCTTGAAGCGGTCGAGCCCGAGGACCTGATCAAGTACGGGCTGATCCCGGAGTTCGTCGGCCGGCTGCCGGTCGTCGGCACGCTGCACGAGCTCGACAAACCGGCGCTCGTGCAGATCCTGACGCAACCCCGGAACGCCATCACGCGTCAGTACCAGAAGCTGTTCGAGTACGAGAACGTCAAGCTCCGCTTCACCGACGACGCGCTCGAGGCGATCGCCGAGTCGGCGTTGTCGAGGAAGATCGGCGCCCGCGGTCTGCGCATGATCATCGAGGACTTGATGCTCGACCTGATGTATTCCGTGCCCGGGCAGAAGAAGCTGCGCGAGGTCGTCGTCACGCGCGAGGTCGTGGAGGCGAAGGACAAGTCGATTACGCTGATCGAGAAGGCTGGATAGGTCGCGGGGGCTGAAGCCCCCGCGCTACAGCCACCGGGGTGTGCCCCGGCAACTGTAGAGCGGCGGCTTCAGCCGCCGCGTTCCCAAGGACCCTGAATGGAAGTCTACGAGACACTCCCCATCGTTCCCCTGCGGGACGTCGTTGTGTTCCCACACATGATGATGCCGTTCGTGATCGGGCGGCCATCCTCCACGCGCGCGCTCGATCACGCCCTGCTGAAGGACAAGCGGATCTTCCTGGCGGCGCAGCACGACGCGTCGGTAGACGACCCGCGCCCGGACGACATCTATACGATGGGCTGCGTCGCCAACGTCGTGCAGAGCCTCAAGCTCCCGGACGGCAACATCAAGGTGCTCGTCGAAGGTGTGGACCGGGCCCGCGCCGTCGAGTGGAAGGAAGACAAGGGCTTCTACCGCGTCGTCGTCAAGGTCCTGCCGAAGCAGAAAGAGACGTCCGGCGAGATCGAGTCGACGATGGGACGGGTGGTCTCGCTGTTCGAGCAGTACGTGAAGCTGTCGAACAACCTGCAGTACGACGCGATGATCGCGGCCGTGCGCGTGGACGACCCCGGGAAGCTCGCCGACACGATTGCCGCGCACCTGCTCGTGGGAGTGGACGAGAAGCAGAACCTGCTCGAGATCATCTCTCCCGTCGAGCGGCTCAACCGCATCGCCGGCATTCTCGAGATCGAGGTGGACAAGCTCCAGGTCGATCGCCGCATCCAGTCTCGCGTGAAGAAGCAGATGGAGAAGGCGCAGAAGGAGTACTACCTCAACGAGAAAATGAAGGCGATCCAGAAGGAGCTGGGGCGCAAGGACGAGAAGGGCAGCGAGATCGACGAGCTCAAGAAGAAGATCGAGCAGTCGCGGATGCCCAAGGACGTCGAGGAGAAGGCCGTCCAGGAGCTGAAGCGCCTGGAAGCCATGCCCCCGATGTCGGCCGAAGCCACCGTGTCGCGGAACTACCTCGACTGGCTGATCGCCGTGCCGTGGCACAAGAAGACGCGCGAGAACCGCGACCTCAAGCACGCGGAGAAGGTGCTCAACGAGGACCACTACGGGCTCGAGAAGATCAAGGACCGCATCCTCGAGTTCCTCGCCGTCCGCTCGCTCGTCAAGAAGCCGAAGGCGACGATCCTGACCTTCTCGGGACCTCCCGGCGTCGGGAAAACGTCGCTCGCCAAGTCGATCGCCCGCGCCATGAACCGGAAGTTCGTGCGCCTCTCGCTCGGCGGCGTGCGCGACGAGGCCGAGATCAGGGGCCACCGCAGAACGTACATCGGCGCGTTCCCCGGCCAGATCATCCAGATGATGAAGAAGGCCGGCACGCAGAATCCGGTGTTCCTGCTCGACGAGATCGACAAGATGTCGATGGACTTCCGCGGCGACCCGTCGGCGGCGCTCCTCGAGGTGCTCGACCCCGAGCAGAACAGCACGTTCCTGGACCACTACCTCGACGTCGAGTTCGACCTGTCGAACGTGATGTTCATCTGCACGGCGAACGTGCTGCACACCGTTCCCCAGGCCCTCCGCGACCGCATGGAGGTGCTGCAGCTCGCCGGCTACACCGAGCAGGAGAAGCTCGAGATCGCCAAGCGCTTCCTCGTGCACAAGGCGGTTGAGGGAACGGGGTTGACCGAGAACAACATCATCTTCCAGGACGAGGCGATCCAGACGATCATCCAGCGGTACACGCGCGAGGCCGGCGTCCGCAACCTCGAGCGCGAGATCTCTTCCATCTGCCGCAAGGTGGCCCGCAAGGTCGTCGCCGAGGACAAGACGTTCAAGGAAGAGTTCAGCGCCGAGAAGGTCACCGCGTACCTCGGCGTGCCTCGGTTCCGTCCGAGCCTGGCCGAGGAGCGGAACGAGATCGGAATCGCCACCGGGCTCGCCTGGACCGAGGTCGGGGGCGAGCTGCTCGTGAGCGAGGCGACGCTGATGGCGGGCAAGGGCAAGCTCACGCTCACCGGCAAGCTCGGTGACGTGATGCAGGAGTCGGCCCAGGCCGCGCTCAGCTACGTGCGATCCCGGGCCGCAGAGTTGAACCTGCCCGAGGACTTCCATTCCAAGATCGACGTCCACGTGCACGTCCCCGAGGGCGCCATCCCGAAGGATGGCCCGTCAGCCGGCATCACGATGGCGACCGCGCTGACCTCGGCGCTGACCAAGATCCCCACGCGGCGTGACGTCGCGATGACGGGGGAAATCACGCTTCGCGGAAAGGTGTTGCCGATCGGCGGGGTCAAGGAAAAGGTGCTCGCCGCGCACCGCGCCGGCGTAACCAACATCATCCTGCCGCGCGACAACGAGAAGGACCTCGCGGACATCCCGAAGAACGTCATGGACACGCTCGACGTGCACATGGTATCGACCATGGACGAGGTGTTGAAGATCGCGTTGGCCCAGCCGCTGCCATCGCGCATTCCGGCCGCGCCGGTGGTCGCGGAGGTCACGGAGCCGGCGGGCGACACGCGCCCGCACTAGGAGGCCTCAGGAATCAGGGCCCAGGGCTCAGGCTCCGTGAGGCCGGGCCAGGCGTGGTCCCCGAATCCTGCTGAGGCCTGAGGCCTGAACCCTGAGCCCTGTCGTTATCGCCGAGTTCGTCACGAGCGCCGCGAGCGCTGCCGATTTTCCGCGAGACCGGATTCCCGAAGTCGCCATGGTGGGGCGGTCGAACGTGGGCAAGTCGAGCCTGATCAACGCGCTGGTGCACCAGAAGGTGGCCCGCACCAGCGCGGAGCCGGGCAAGACGAGGCTGGCTAACATCTATCGCGTGCGGCGCGGGACGAGGCCGCCGTTCTACCTGGTGGATCTGCCGGGTTACGGTTACGCGAGAGGCGGCGATGACTCAGCGCGGGAGTTCCGGCGTCTGGCCGACGCCTATTTTTCCCGGCCGGGCACGCGCGCGGTGCTGCTCCTCGTGGACGCGCGCCACCCGGGGACCAGGTCGGACCTGGAGGCCTGGACGTGGCTGCTGGCACAGCAGTGTGCGCGCGCCGTGGTAGGAACCAAAGTCGACAAACTGACGCGGGCCGAACGCACGCGTCATGCTCGTGAACTGGAAACGTTGTTTGAACTGCCAGTGGCGCTCGTTTCGGCGCGCACCGGCGAAGGACTGGACGAACTGTGGAAGATGATCGCAAACCTGCCAAACCGAACGGCGGCGTAGGCACCGCCACCGCTCCCCCTCCCGACAAAGAAAAGAGTGGCGCGCCGCCCGCCGGTGCACTGCCGGCGCCCGCCTCCGCCGAGGCTTCGGCGGGCAAGCAGGCCGCCCCGGCTCAGGCCGCCCCGGCTCAGACGATCTCGCTGTCGGCAATGAAGGAGATGAGCATCTCCGCGCTGACGAAGATCGCCAAGGAGCTGGAGATCGCCGGCGCCACCGGCATGCGCAAGCAGGAGTTGATCTTCGAGATCCTCCGCGTGCGCGCCGAGAAGAGCGGCAACGTCTTCTCGGAGGGCGTCCTCGAGACGCTGCCGGACGGCTTCGGCTTCCTGCGCGCGCCCGACTACAACTACCTGCCCGGGCCGGACGACATCTACGTGTCACCGTCCCAGATCCGCAAGTTCGACCTGCACACCGGCGACACGGTCTCCGGCGTGATCCGGCCGCCGAAGGACGGCGAGCGCTACTTCGCGCTGATCAAGGTCGAGGCGATTAACTTCGAGCCACCGGAGAAGACGAAGGAGAAGATCTTCTTCGAGAACCTCACGCCGCTCTACCCGGCCCAGAAGGTCAACCTCGAGACCGAATCGGAAAACCTCTCGGGCCGCGTCATGGACCTGCTGACGCCGCTCGGCAAGGGGCAGCGCGGCCTGATCGTCGCGCCGCCGCGCACGGGCAAGACGATGCTCCTGCAGAGCATCGCCAACAGCATCACGAAGAACCACCCGGAGGTCTACCTCATCGTGCTGCTCATCGACGAGCGCCCCGAAGAAGTGACCGACATGCAGCGGTCGGTCCGCGGCGAGGTGATCTCGTCGACCTTCGACGAGCCCGCCCAGCGGCACGTGCAGGTCGCCGAAATGGTGATCGAGAAGGCCAAGCGTCTCGTCGAGCACAAGAAGGACGTCGTCATCCTCCTCGACTCCATCACGCGGCTGGCGCGCGCCTACAACACCATCGTGCCGGCGTCCGGCAAGGTGCTGTCGGGCGGCGTCGACAGCAACGCGCTGCAGCGCCCGAAGCGGTTCTTCGGGGCCGCCCGCAACATCGAAGAAGGCGGCTCGCTGACGATCGTGGCAACCGCGCTCGTCGACACCGGGTCGCGGATGGACGAGGTGATCTTCGAGGAGTTCAAGGGCACGGGCAATTCCGAAATCCACCTCGATCGCAAGCTGACCGACCACCGCGTGTTCCCCTCGATCGACATCTCCAAGAGCGGCACGCGGAAGGAGGAGCTGCTCCTGCCGAAGGAAGAGCTCAACCGCGTCTGGGTGCTCCGCAAGGTGCTGACGCCTCTCTCACCAAGCGAAGCCATGGAACTGCTGCTCTCCAGGATGAGCAAGACGAAGACCAACGCCGAATTCCTTGCGTCGATGGCGGCCGGCAAGACGTAGCGCCAAGACACGACACGCGTGACTGACCGGGGTCAGCACCGTCGCCACGGCGTGAGAACCGTCATGGAGTCGCCGCTCCTGTCGGTGGTCATGCCGGTCTTCAACGAGCGGGCCACGATCGACGAGATCATCCCCCGCGTCCTCGCCATCCCCATGCGCGTGGAGCTCATCGTCGTCGACGACGGCTCCACCGACGGCACCCGCGAAAGGCTCGAAGAGCTCCGGCAGCGGCACGGCTTCGCGCTGCTGCTGCAGCCGAAGAACCTCGGAAAAGGCGCGGCGCTCAAACGCGCCTTCGCCGCGGCGACCGGCGACATCGTGGCGGTCCAGGATGCAGACCTGGAATACTCGCCGGAAGAGCTGCCCCACCTGGCCGAACTCATCATCGAGGGGCGCGCCGACGTCGTCTACGGGTCGAGGTTTCTCGGCCGCCACCGGGTGTTTCTCTTCACGCACTACCTGGGCAACCGGATCCTCACGCTGGCGACCAACGTCCTATACAACACGATGCTCACCGACATGGAGACCTGCTACAAGGTGATGCGGCGCGAGGTGCTCGAGGGCCTCGATCTCCGCTCCCGCGGTTTCGGCATCGAGCCCGAACTGACCGCCAAGATCTTCAAGCGCGGCTACCGGGTGTACGAGGTGCCCATCACCTACGACGGCCGGGGCTACGACGAGGGAAAGAAGATCACCTGGAAAGACGGGCTGACGGCGCTCTGGGTCCTGATCCGGCACCGGCTGGGCTGACCCGCCCGGTCCAGACGAGAGAATCGACTATAATCGGGGTTTGTCCATGCAGAAGGAGTGGCCGTGAAGGAAGGCATCCATCCCAAGTACCAGGAGGTCGAGGCTCGCTGTGCGTGCGGCAACACCTTCAAGACCCGTTCGACCAAGCCCGAGTTGCACCTGGAAATCTGCTCGGCGTGCCACCCGTTCTTCACCGGGCGTCAGAAACTGATCGACACCGAAGGCCGCGTCGAGCGGTTCACCAAGAAGTTCGGCGCGCAGACCTCGGATCAGCGGAAGACGGCCGCCCGCGCCGCCAAGACGACGAAGACCGCCAAAGCCGCGGCATCGAAGAAGGCCAAGCCCGCCAAGACGGCGACCGCCTGAGCTCCCGCTCCGCCCCCGTTCCCCCTTCCCCCTTCCCCCTTCTGTGTGTCGCTTGACACGCATACCTCGACTATCGACAATAGCGGGAGCGATACCTAGATTATCGACAATCGTAGGAGCCGGCCATGCGTCATCGCCCCTTCCGCCCGCTGCTCGTTCTCGTCCTGACGCTTGCGGCTGCGCCCGCCTCGGCACAGGCCACGGCATACCGGGCGCCGCGAACCGACGGCGGCCAGCCGGACCTTCAGGGTGTGTGGAACTTCGACTCGGGAGTGCCGCTCGAACGGCCGCCCGCGTTCGCCAGCAAGACGTTCTTCACGAAAGAGGAATTCGAAAAGCAGCGCGCCACGATGCGGAACGGGCTGGCTGCGATCGCCAAGCTCGCTCCAGTGGAAGCCGTCGGCTTCGACTGGATCGACGACACGCTCCACGTCAACGACCTGCGCACGTCGCTGATCACGTACCCGGACAACGGCCGGCTGCCCACCATCCTCGAGGGCGTCCGGCGCATGCCTCGCTTCGACGAGCTGATCTCGGTGCTGGGCGGAGGCGGCAGCAATGTGACGCCGGCATCGTTCCAGGCGTTCGCGGCGATGTTCGCCGCGGGCGCGCGAAGGGACAGTTACACGGATTTCATGATGTCCGAGCGATGTCTGATCGCAGCGGAAGTGCCGTTCGTGCCGCAGATCACCGACAGCTACGTCCAGATCGTTCAATCCCGGGATTCCATCGTGCTCCTCACGGAGTTCGATCGCCGCATCGTCGCCCTCGACGGCCCCTCGACTCCGCTCGGGGCAGGCAGGCCGGTGATCGGCGCTCGGCGCAGCTGGACGGGCACGTCCAGAGGCCGCTGGGAAGGCGAGACGCTGGTGGTCGAGACGAAAGGCTTCAACGATCGTTTGCCAAGCTTCGCCGGGGCGGGCACCGGACGCGACAAGGTGGTGACCGAGCGCTTCACGCGGACCGCGATCGACGTGATCGAATACTCCGCCACGGTCGTGGATCCCGCGACCTTCCGGGACCGTATCGAGCTGTCGTTCCCGATGGCCCGGGTCGACGCGCGCCTCTACGAAGGCGCATGTCATGAAGGCAACCGCAGCCTGGCACATGCGCTGTCGGCAGCCCGCAAGGAAGACGAGACGAGGCCGCGGCAGCAGCTCACGGTGCTGGACAGGCAGGGCGAGGTCGTCGGCCGGGTGGGAGAGGCCGGTTTCTATTCACAGGCCGCGTTCTCTCCGGACGGGTCCCGCGTGGCGGTCGTCCGCGACGGCGCCAGCCAGGACATCTGGGTCATCGACGCGGCCACCGGCCGAGGGACCGCGATCACGTCCGACGCGTTCCAGGATCGCGCTCCGGTCTGGTCGCCCGACGGGAGCCGGATCGCCTACGTGTCCGTGCGCGACAACATGCCGGCGATCTACCAGCGGGCGTCGAATGGACAAGGCGGCGAGGAACTGCTCTATCGGCACGCGAGCAGCGGGTTGATCGTCCTGACGGACTGGTCGCCTGACGGCCGTGTCCTCTGCTTCTGGTCCGAGAACGCGATGTTCCTGCTACCGGTCTCCGGCGAGCGTACGCCGGTTGCGCTGGGCGACGGCGAGTTCTTCGGACGCGGCGGCCGGTTCTCGCCAAACGGCCGGCTGCTCGCGTTCAACTCGAACCAGTCGGGCCGGTTTCAGATCTATGTGAAGGAGCTCGGCACGGCGACCAACCCGGGTGCGTCACCGGCGTCGGCGCGCGTGCAGGTCTCTGTCGACGGCGGCGTCGGCGGCATCTTCTGGCGTCGCGACGGCAAGGAGTTGTTCTATCTCTCCCAGCCCAACCAGGCACTCATGGCGGTTGATGTCGAAAGCGACACTCCACTTCGGGTCGGCGCGCCGCGGGTGGTCTTCAAGTTACCCAGCACCATCGGCGCTCCCGCGCAACTCAGCAGCATCAGCACCCCGGACGGACAGCGCTTCGTATTTGCGATGAGTGTCGCGGCGGTAAAATAGTCCACACGAGGTAGAGGCGCCGGCGGCCGTCTCCCGCCGCCGGCCGTCTAACCCTTCATGAAGCTGCTCGTCGCCCTCATCGCTCTGGCGACGTGCCTGTGCGCCGATCTCCGGGCACAAGAGGCGGAGAGGACCCCGAGGGCGCCCGGGCCGATTGCCGAGTCAACCGACAGAATCGCACGTGAAACGTGGCCGACCGAGGCCCGGTCGTTCACGATCGACGAGGACGGGCGGCCGCGCTTCCGATCGGGCGTGACGGCGACGCTGCCTCCCCCGCTGTGGCAGCTCACTCCCGGTGATACGTCACCGGTGCCGATTCGCGGCGCGCTCTCCCATCGAGAGATGGTCGCCGCCGTCACGCCGGAACCGTTCCGGGACAACGTCATGTATCCCGGCGTGAGCGTCGATCCCGGCGCGATCTACCACGGCATCGTGAAGGCGTGGCGCGACTGGCAGGCGCGCCGCATCCACGAGCGCGTCACGAAAGAGCTCGAGGAATTTCTTCGCGCAACCGCCGAGCGGGAATC
>DASTDQ010000444.1:0-4689 GCA_035710305.1 Vicinamibacterales bacterium
GAGCGCGACGCGCGTCTCGTGGTGCTTGGCCACGGGCTCTGGCAGCGGCGTTTCGCCGGCGACCCGGCCACCGTCGGTCGAACCGTTCGGCTGAACGGGCAGGCCCACACCGTCGTCGGCATCGCGCCGCCCGAGAGCAACATGAACCGCTTCGCCCCGCAGATCCTGGCGCCGCTCGTCTTTTCGCCGGAGCAGCGGGCGAACTACGGATCGCATTCGTTCACCGTGCTCGCGAAGTTGAAAGCGGGAGTGACGCGAGAGGCCGCGCAGGACGACATGGAGCGCGTCACTCGCGGCATCGCCGAGCGTCAGCCGCGGGCCATGGAGGGGCGATCCGTCAGCGTGCGATCGTACACCGACATCCTGCTGGGCAACTTCCGCACGCCGTTGTACGTGCTGCTCGCGTCGGTCGTCTTCGTACTGCTGATCGGATGCGTCAACGTCGCCAATCTGCTGCTGGCGCGCGCCACGACCCGCCGGCGCGAGATCGCGATTCGCGCCGCCATCGGCGGAGGCCGCTGGCGCATCGTGCGCCAATTGCTCACAGAGAGCATCGTGCTGTCGGTCGTGGGCGGCACCGCGGGCATCGGCCTCGCGTACGTCGGCATTCGATCGCTCGTGAGCTTCGGCCCGCCCAATGTCCCGCGGCTCCAGGATGCCGGTCTCCAACCCGAAGTTCTCGTCTTCGCGGCGGGCATCACGCTGTTGACCGGTTTCGTCTTCGGCCTCGCGCCGGCGTTTCGCGCGGCCCGTCAGGACCTGCTGCCGACGCTCCGCGAGGGCACGAAGGGCTCCATTGCCGCCGCGGGACGCGACCGGCTTCGGGGCGCGCTCGTCGTGGGCGAGATTGCCGTCGCCGTCGTGCTCCTTGTCGGCGCCGGCCTCTTCATTCGCAGCGCGTGGCGATTGCAGCAGGTACCCCTCGGCTTCGAGACGCGCGGCGCGCTCAGCGCCCGCCTGGCGCTGCCGATCGATCGATATCGCGGCCCGGAGGCGGTGGCGGACGCGTACCGTCGGATTCTCGAAGAGGCGCGGGCCGTTCCGGGGATCCGGCATGCCGGCGCATCGACCGGAATCCCGCTGGTCGGCGGTGGTCCCGATGCAAGCGTGCAGATCGAAGGCAAGCCATATACGCCCGGGAGCGCCATCAGCCCGGCCATCCGCCTGATCACCGACGGCTACGTCGAAGCGATCGGCATGTCGGTTGTCCGCGGCCGGACGATGCGGCCTGCCGACATGGCGCCTGGGGCGCCGCCAGTCGTCCTCATCAACGCGCGACTCGCGAGCGCGGCGTGGCCGGGCGAGGATCCGATCGGCAAGCATCTCTCGACGTGGACTCGCGAGATCGACACGCCCGAATGGCGGGAAGTCGTCGGCATCGTCGGCGACGTGCGCAGTTTCGGTCCCGATACGCCGCCGCCACCGGAGCTGTTCCTGCCGTACACGCAGCCCCCTGTCGGGGCCTGGGCCGCATTCCAGGGCAGCATGGCGATTGTCGTTCGTGCTGCTGACGACCCTGCGTCGTACGCTCCCGCGCTGCGACGCTCGGTGCGGTCCGTAGACGCGTCGCTTCCCCTCTTCGACGTGCAGACGATGGACCAGGCCCTCGGCGCTGATGCGGCGGGCGTCCGATTCAACACCGTACTGCTGTCGCTGCTGGCTGCCGTTGGTCTCGTGCTCGCCGCGATCGGCATCTACGGCGTGATTGCCTACTTCGTCACGCAGCGGACGCCCGAGATCGGCATACGGCTGGCGCTTGGCGCGTCACCCGGTTCGGTGCTGATGATGGTCCTGCGCCGCGGGACCGTCCTCGCCCTCACGGGCATCGCAATCGGGTTGATTGCGGCGCGGGATCTCACCCGGCTGGTCACGACGCTGTTGTTCGAGGTCACGCCGACCGATCCGCCGACCTACGCGGCCGGAGCGATCGCACTGCTGACGATCGCGTTGCTGGCGTGCGTGGTCCCGGCGCTGCGGGCGGTTCGCGTGAACCCGATGCGCTCGCTGGCGGATTCCTGAGCGGCGGCGCCTCGTGTCACGGCTGCCGCGGCTGCGGCGGCGGGGGGACGATGCCCGTCGGCAGCGGCCAGTTGCCCTCGTAGGGAGGCCAGTTCGGAACCGCGAGCTCGGGCGGCGGGTAGAACATTGCTGTATAAATCGTCCTGATCTTCGCTTCGTCGATCACGAACCACTCGCTGAACACGTTCCGCGGCGTCGGCGAGCCCGGACGGCGGATGAACACCGCGTAGGCGAGTGCGACCTGCGCCTCCTCGTCAATCAGCGGCGTCCGCCGCGCAACCACCATCGAGAGATTGAAGTTCGCGAGGCCTCCAACGCAGTCGTTCGTCGATGCCGCAGGTGCGGGCTGCGCCGCCGACGGGTTGGCGGGCGTGGCCGGCGGCAGGAAGCGGCCGGCGGGCGCCGGCGAGCCGTTCTCGACCCGGCCGCAGCCGGGATGCGTCAGCGCGACGGAACCGTCGTGCGACGTGATCGCGTCGAAGTAACTCTCGACGATGCGCGCGAGCGTCGCGCGATCGGATCGCTGAGGGCCGGGAACGGTACGCTCGGGCGGAGGGTTCCTCGCCAGGTAGTCCGGGTTGTGGAGGTTGGCCGGCGGTCGGCCGGGCTGCCGTGGCCCGCTGAGCCCGGGATCGTCGGCTCGGGCGATGTGCCATTCGGCCTCGGTGAGTTGTCGATTCTCGACACGCACGCGCACCGTCACGATCGCCGTCCCGCCGCCTTCCTCGATCGTCCCGTAGTACGCCGCCTGGCCGGACACGGGATCGAGGTAGCGCCGCTGTACCTTGCCAAGCCCCGTGGCCGTCTTCCACATGCCGTTGCCAGGCCGGACGTTGATCGCGTTCTCCGTCTGCCTGAAGCCGACGACGAGCGGGGCGGCGGCCGGATCGTGCTTGACGAGGGCGGACAGGTATTGATCGAGCAGGCCGCGCAGACAGGCTCGATCGCACGCGGATTGCGCGGAGGCGCCGGCCGGCCCCAGCAGTACTGCACCAAGAGCCAGACCCCACACGTATCGTGACATCGTTCTCTCCTGTCGATCCTTGGTCCTTGGTCCTTAGGTCTTCGTCCTTGGTCCGTCCGTTGTTCTTGGTGTCCTTGGTCCGTGGTCCTTGGTCCGCGACGGACCAGGAACCAAGCGACGGACTAAGGACCAAGCACCAAGCACCAAGGACCAAAGGTCACTTCACCGCGAAGCAGTAAATCAACCCCGCTCCGCCGGTGGCCACCAGGTTCTCCTGCGAGCAGCCCTTGGACGCGTGGGCGGAATTCCACGGTGATCCGGGCTTGCCGAACGTGAGACGGTCGTGATGCCCCAGCATTCCGGTCTGATCGGAGGCGCTGCTCGTCCAATTCGCACAGGTCATGGTGGTTGCCCGGCCTTCGGGCGTCGAGCCGGTCATGATGTCGTGGCGATTGGGCCCTCCTTGCGGGTTGATCTGACCACCCTTCTCGTCGAGCGCCGTGTCGTTGTTGATGTTCGCCTTGTCCGAGTGAAGATCGGCCACGTTGGACGCGATGAGCACTCCCTTCGCGTTGTACCACGGGCCCGATCCGATCCGGTCGCGGGCGTGGGCGTCGGGCATGCTGGTGCTGAGATACGCCTGCCACGTGCGATTGCCCGCGCCGGCCTTGGCGGCGAGCGCCTGGCAGTGCTTGTCCGCGCCGGCGAGGCCGCCGAGATTGCCGCCCATGCCCGATCCGACGCTGCTCACGAAAAAGCCCATGGGCTGGTTCTGGGCCACTGCCGGCACCGTGGCCGCCGCGCACAGCGCCGCTATGAAGAGCGTGAAGATACTCCGCATCGATCTCCCTCCTCTCAGGGGACTCAATACTACGTCCATCGGGAATCGATGTGGAACCGGGCGCGCGGGGCGGGGGTCAGGATTTGCGAGAGAAGGCGAGGACGGTGACTCCTTCCGCCGAGGGAGACGACCCGAGTCCAAGCTGGCCTTGGGCAGGCAGAATCATCTCTTCGCGCTTCAGGCACGTTTCCATCGCGCCCCACGCGACGTAGGTGCCGTTGGCGCTGTGGTCCATCAGGACGAACTTGTCGCCGCGGACCTCGACAGTCGCGTGCTGCCGGGAGGCTGCCCGGTCGGCGACGGTCAACCCGCACCCCGGGTCGCGGCCCAGCACGATCGTGTTCGGCTTGGACGAGGCGTCGAGCCACACCTCGTGCTCGCCGCGGGCCAGCCTGAGGCGCGAGCGCTCGGCCCTGGCGATGGGCCGCACGATGGTGGCGTCTCCGTGCTCCGCCCACGAGTAGTCGAACACCGCCACGGTGTCGGCCTGGCCCTTGACGCTCACGTGGTCCAGTGGCCGGACCCTCGTCTTCAGCAGGGCGCTGAGCGCATCGACCGTCGGCTGGGTCGTGATGATTTGTCCGGCGCCGGCGACGCCCGCGATACGCGCCGCGATGTTGACCGTGTCGCCGAACAGATCTCCGGCGTTTTCGACGACCTGGCCCAGGTGGCATCCGACGCGAATGCTCAGGTTCGGCTGGGAGGCGGCCTCTTCGCCTGTCACCATCACCTGCATCGCCTCCGCGGCCAGCAGCGCCTTGTCGGCGGCCGGGAAATCACACATGAGGCCGTCGCCCATGTTCTTGACCGTCCTGCCGCCATGCTCGTCCACCACCTGGCTCAGCCGACTCAGGCAGCCGCGCAC
>DASTDQ010000445.1:0-3357 GCA_035710305.1 Vicinamibacterales bacterium
ACGATCCACGCCGGCGAGCCACGGAGGCGCCTGGACATGGAGGCAATATACAGCCGCTGGCTGGCAGCCGGTAGCGTTACCGGGTGACGACCTGAAAGGATCCGGACTTGGGGCGTTCCGTGGAGTAGCGCGGAATGGCGCGGCCGTCCACGATCTCGATGGTCTTGTAGATCGCTCTCTTGCTCACCGGGGCGTCCCCGGCGGCGGCGCGCACCTTCTTCACGTAGTTCGTTGTTTCCCGATACGGCGGGATGCGCCCGTATCGGGCAACGGCTTTCGGCCCGGCGTTGTACGCGGCGAGAGCGAGCTGTTCGTTGCCGTCGTGCTGGTCGAGCAGCATGCGCAGATACTGCGTGCCGCCCCTGATGTTCTGGGCCGCGTCCCAGGGGTTGTTGACGCCGAGGCTTCGAGCCGTCTCGGGCATGAGCTGCATCAGGCCCATGGCACCCTTCGGTGACAGCGCACGGTGATTGAACCCGGACTCGACCTGAATGACGGCGCGAACCAGTTCAGGCCGAAGCGACTGCCGTCTCGCGTGCTCCTGAATGAGAGGCTCGTATCGATCGTGGTCCGACGTGATCTCGACGGGCTTCGTGGTCACGTACGAGGGCGCGCGCTCGACACCGTACACCTTCGTCGGCGCGTCGATCGACCGGTCCGAAAGGACCAGTGTGCCGTTCGCGTCCCTCCAGGAGTAGATCTGGGCGTTGGCCGCAAGCGGCCATATCCAGAGGGCGACGGCGACCAGAACTGCACGAAACCGCATAGAAAGGGGCGCTCCGGGGGCGCTCAGATCTTATCGGCTCCGGCGCGCAAAACCTTCGGGATGTGGTGTACAACTTCCACCGGCGATGGCGATCTGGCGAGGGTGGCTGCGGCAACCGCAGCGGGTCTGGCTCCGGCGGGCGGCGTTTCAAGTGCATCTGTGGATCGGCCTCGCCATCGGCCTCTACATCGTCATGCTCAGTATCACGGGCAGCGCGCTCGTCTACCGGAACGAGCTGGACCGTTTCTTCGCGACACCGCGCCCGCCATACGACCCGAAGGGGACGGTGCTGACGAGCGACCAGCTTCGTGCCATTGCCCAGCGCCTGTATCCCGACTACACCATCACCCACGTTGGAGAGAGGATCTCGCGCCGGAACCCCACGCTCGAGGTGGGGTTCGAGCGCGGCGCCGAGAAGAAGCAGCGGCTGTTCAATCCGTACACGGGCGAAGAGCTGGGCGATTCGGTCACCAGGGGTGAGTACTTCGTGCTCTGGCTCGCGCGTCTGCACGACGAGTTGCTCTTCGGCCACCCGGGACGATTCTGGAACGGCGTGTTGAGTGCCGTCGCCACCGTCCTGTTCCTGACGGGCCTCGTCGTCTGGTGGCCGGGGATCGGGAAATGGCGGCGCAACCTCATCGTGAAGCCCGGCGTCGGCTGGAAGCGCTTCAACTGGGATCTCCACAGCGCCATGGGCTTCTGGCTGTTTCTCTTCATGCTGATGTGGGGCATATCCGGTTTCTACCTCGGTGTTCCGGAGCCCTTCTCGTACATCGTGGACAAGGTCTCGGACCCGGACGCCTTCCTCGGCGAGCGGCCCGGGGACGTCGTGCTGTCGTGGCTCGCGCGCCTGCACTTCGGGCGATGGCGAAACATGCCGTGGCTCAAGGCCTTCTGGGCCGTCGTGGGCCTCGTCCCGGCGCTGATGTTCGTCACGGGCGTGGTGATGTGGTGGAATCGCGTCCTTCGGCGCCGGCCGATTCGGGAAGTCGAGGAGTCTGCGGCGTAGCCCAGGGACCAAGATGCGCGCATGGATCGCCCCCGCTGGATGTAAGAGCACGAGCGAGCTGAGGATCGTCGAACGTCCGGATCCGGCGCCGGCATCGACACAGGTCGTCGTGCGCGTGCGTGCGACCTCGCTGAACTATCGCGATCAACTCGTCACATCGGGGCACTACTTCGGCGGCGTCCTCAGTCGCGACACCATTCCCCTGTCGGATGGCGCGGGCGAGGTGACCGCAATCGGCCCAGGCGTGTCGCGTTTCAAGCCTGGTGACCGCGTGGCCGCGACGTTCTTCCAGCCGGTTCCTGCCGGCGCGCCTCGAGCGGCCCTCGGCACGCCGCTCGACGGCATGCTCTCCGAATACGTCATGCTGCCGGAGGACGGGCTGGTTCCGATTCCGGCCCACCTCTCCTACGAACAGGCCGCCTGCCTGCCTTGCGCCGGGGTGACGGCGTGGCATGCGCTCTTCCGCGCCGGGCGGCCGGTGACGGCGGCATCGACGGTGATGGTCCTGGGCACGGGAGGCGTATCGATTGCCGCCCTGCAGTTTGCGCGATCGGCCGGTGCCCGCGTCATCGCCACCTCGTCGAGTGACGAGAAGCTCGCGCGCGTCAAGGCCTTGGGCGCCGCTGACGGGATCAACTACACTCGCACGCCGGAGTGGGCGCAAGAGGTCCGGCGGCTGACGGGCGGACGCGGGGTCGATTGCGTCGTCGAGATCGGGGGTGCGGGCACGCTGTCCCGGTCGATGCAGTCGCTGGCGCCCTTTGGCAAGATCTGCCTGATTGGCTTCCTGGCGGGTCGCGAGGGTGACACCAATCCGATGCCGCTGATGCTGATCGGCGGGAGCCTGCATGGCATCTTCGTCGGCGATCGGGAGATGTTCGAAGAGATGAACCGCGCGATCGAGACCAATCGCATCGCGCCGGTCGTCGATCGCGTGTTTCCGTTCGACGAAGCGCCGGCGGCATACAGGCACCACGCGTCGGGGAACTTCGTCGGAAAAGTCGTCATCGCGGTGTGACCGCAACGGGTCCGGCTGAAGCCGGACACTACGTACTACGGCTGAAGCCGGACACTACGGACTGGGAAAGGAGCGTGCTGTATGTTCTCCAATCGGCGTGAGTTCATCGTGCGGTCGTCGATGGCCGTGGCGGCCGGCGCGCTCGGCTCGAGCCGGGTGCTCGCGCAGCAGCCGGCTGCAGCGCCCGCGGCGCCGACGGTGCCTCAGTTTGCCTCGTTGCGCCGCAACGTCGGGACCTTCACGGCCCGCGGCGGGACGATGGGCTGGCTCGTGGCGCCGGATGCCGTAGTCGTCATCGACAGCCAGTTCGCGGATACGTCGAAGATGTTCCTCGACGGTTTCAAGCCGATGATCGGAGGCCGGAAGATCGACCTGCTGATCAACACGCACCACCATCCGGATCACACCGGCGGGAACAAGGTCCTTCAACCCTCGGTCGTCAAGATCGTGGCGCAGGAGAATGCGCCGAACCTCCAGCGGAAGCAGGCGGCCGCGCAGAAGAGCGAGGACAACCAGGCGTATGCCGACACGACGTTCAAGTCCGACTGGAAGGTGGACCTCGGG
>DASTDQ010000446.1:0-2359 GCA_035710305.1 Vicinamibacterales bacterium
CATGTGGTTGAAGCCGCTCTGGCAGCCACGGTCGAGAAGGTCGGCCTGTTCCCCAATCGCTTTGAATCGCCGGCGCTCCCTCTCGTCGAGATGCCTGATTTCGAGGAGCGCATCATTGTCCGCGACGCCGATAGGGGTATCGCGACATTCGCGTTACCAGTGACGAAGTGGCGGGCGTCAAAGTGTCCATTCTGTCCGCACCGCCGATGGTGCCGACCGAAGGCACGGGCGGAGTAGCTTTCGTCGGGTACCCCGGAACAACGCGACTTAGGCACCGTCCAGCGGGGTCCAGACGGACCGGAGATGACCCTAAGCTGGGCCGTTTTCCCAGGGTTCGGTGTTGCCGCCTCCGTGAGCGATCGGCAGGTCACATTCCAGTTTGATGTATCCGAACTAACCAGTCCTCCCCCTGGTTTCGCCACCCCGATCCGAACCTCGATTTCGGCGGCATGAGCGGCGGTCCCATGCTGATGAAGTGCGAGACGCAGTCGGGCATTGAATATTGGGCTCCTGCGGCCGTCATCACTCAGGGACAGATGCGTGATGACTTGAACGGCGGGCCGCTCTTCGCAAGTAGACTGGATAGCCTACGGGCGGACGGCCGGATCTAATCCCGATCCAGGCCGCAATCTGGGCGAACTCCACGACTCATGCCATCGACATTGGGCAGGATCGGAGACCGTTAAGGGATAGTGGGCCACGCGACCGCATCGCTGCCGCCAAGTTCGATCGCAGCACTGGGACAACCACTTAGCCTGGATATCTCACGATAGAAGGTGCATCGGCCCCGGGAATCTGAGATAGTGTTGGTGGATCAGACACTTATCAGATTCGGGCACGGGGTCCGATGCGCACAGAGTGTAACGCTGAACAGTTCGAGTTTGAAGGGTTCGGACGGCGCCGGGTGGTGGCGGCGTTCGATGCCGGCGCCATGACCTCGGATGGCGGTGCGCTGCTGCTGCGGCACACGGATCGTGCGCTCGGCGTGATCGAGCGGGTCGCGGCGTGCTTTCGAGACGGCCGCGAGCAGGACCAGGTGGTGCACACTCTGCCCGCCCTGGTCGGGCAGCGGATCGTCGGCATCGCGCTCGGTGGAGCCTGTCCTCGGGCGGGCTTCGCCCGACCCGGGGGAGGACGTCAACGACCACGACGAGCTGCGCCATGACCCGGTGCTCGCGCTGTTCGCCGAGAAGCTCGAGCCGAAGCGGTCGGACTGCGCGCCGCTCGCCGGCAAGAGCACGCTCAACCGGCTGGAGCACGCCCCCCTATGCCCGGACGACCGCTATCACAAGATCGGTCACGACCCGGCGGCGCTCGCCAACCTGTTCGTCGATCTGTTCCTGGAGGCGCACAAGCGGCCACCGAAGCAGATCGTTCTCGACCTCGACGCGACCGACGACCCTTTGCACGGTCAGCAGGAGGGCCGCTTCTTCCACGGCTACTACAGCTGCTACTGCTACCTGCCGCTCTACGTGTTCTGCGGTCGTCACCTGCTCGCCGCCTTGCTGCGGCCCTCAAACATCGACGCCTCGGCCGGCGCGGTCGAGGAAGTGGCCCGGATCATCGAGCGGATTCGACAGGCTTGGCCGCGGGTCCAGATCGTGCTCCGTGCGGACTCGGGCTTTGCCCGGGACGAGCTGATGGCCTGGTGCGAAGCCAACCGGGTCCACGATGTCTTCGGCCTCGCGCGCAACGCGCGTCTGGTTGCCGAGCTCGAGGCCGACCTGGCCGCCGCGGCGGCCGCGCATGCCGCGACCGGCCAGCCGGCGCGCCGCTTCAAGGAGTTCAGCTACGCCACGTTGAACAGCTGGAGCCGCGCGCGCCGGGTCATCGGCAAGGCCGAGCACTTGGCCAAAGGCGCCAACCCGCGCTTCATCGTGACCTCGCTGCCCGCGGCGGCGATCGACGGCCGGACCTTGTACGAGCGGGTCTACTGCGCCCGCGGCGAGATGGAAAACCGGATCAAGGAGCAGCAGCTCGATCTGTTCGCCGATCGCACCTCCGCGGCGACCATGCGCGCCAACCAGCTCCGCCTCTGGTTCGCGTCGTTCGCCTACGTGCTGCTCGAGGCCTTACGGCGCATCGGCCTGCGCCATACCCAGTTCCAGGACGCCACCTGTGGCACGATCCGACTGAAGCTGCTCAAGCTCGGCGCCCGGGTCACGGTCTCGGTCCGGCGGATCAAGGTGGCGATCGCCTCGGCCTGCCCGTACCGCAACGAGTTCGCCCTCGCCCATCTGCGGCTCGCGCGCTGGACCGGCCCGCCGCGCGTCCGCGTCGCCGCCTGAGCCGACCACCGGCCCCCATCGACCCGCCGTGCGCGCCCGGCGGCGCCCCCGTGCGCCTATCAGGCTCGCCG
>DASTDQ010000447.1:0-9899 GCA_035710305.1 Vicinamibacterales bacterium
GGACTTCGCCTATCGCGCGGTCCACGAGATGACCGTGAAGTCGAAGTCGATCGTGGCGTCCTACTACGGCAAGCCCGCGCGGCTGTCGTACTGGAACGGATGCTCGACCGGCGGGCGTCAGGGGCTGATGTCGGCCCAGAAGTACCCGGAGGACTTCGACGCGATCCTGGCTGGCGCTCCTGCCAACTATCAGACGCACCTGCACACGTGGGACCTTGCGGTCGCGGTGCCCGTCGTGAAGGATCCCGCGTCGGCGGTCCCTCCAGCCAAGCTCGAGATGGTGAATCGCGCCGTGCTCGCCGCGTGCGACGCAAAGGACGGCGTGAAGGACGGCCTGCTGAACGATCCGCGCACGTGCAGCTTCGACGTCGCCACGCTGCAGTGCAAGGCGGGCGATGCCGAGAGCTGCCTGACGGCCCCGCAGGTGGCGTCGATGAAGCGCGCCTACGCGGGGGCAAAGACGTCGGCCGGTCAGCTCGTGTTTCCCGGCAAGGACCCGGGCAGCGAGACGGGATGGGGATCGTTTCTCAACGTGCAGCAGGCGCCCGGCATCTCGGTCGGATCGTACCAAGTGGCTTACAACGATCCCAACTGGGACGCCCGCACCTTCGATCTCGATCGCGATCTCAAGGTCGTCGAGGAAAAGGTCGGCGCCATTGTCGATGCCGTGAACCCGGATCTGCGCGCGTTCAAGGCGCGCGGCGGAAAGCTCCTCATGTACCACGGCTGGAACGACACGGCGATTTCGGCCGGCAATGCCGTGAACTACTACTCGTCGGTGCTGGAGAAGATGGGCCAGAAGCAGGACGACTGGATTCGCCTGTTCATGGCGCCCGGCATGCAGCACTGCGGCGGCGGACCCGGCCCGAGCCAGGCGAACTGGATGGGCGTGCTCGAGCGCTGGCGCGAGTCGGGAAAGGCGCCGGATCGCATCGACGCCGCGCGCGTCACCAACAACCGCGTGGACATGACCAGGCCCCTGTGCCCCTATCCACAGGTCGCGACGTACACAGGCGTTGGCAGCACGAACGACGCGGCCAACTTTGTTTGCAAGGCTCCGTAGCTCACGACAACTTCCGACTTCGGCAGCGTTCTGATCGCCGCCCCGCCTGATGCGTCCTTCATCGCGGCGGGTCGCTGCGCCCGGCCACCGGCATCTCCAGCGCACGTCTGATGGTCCGTCGGCGCTCCGCCGTCGCGATCGTCTGGCGCCCTCGCTCCTCCCCCGCGCCTCCAACGCCTGCGATGCCGGTGGCGCGCTGTCGCGAGACGGGCTTGCGAACGCCGTCGCTTCTGGACGCATCAGACGTGCCGGCCATTTGTCCGGTTACTGACGCGAATCTATTCGGATCCGTCAGCGCGCCCGAGCTCCACCTGGCGCTGTCCGCCTTCGCGAAACACGCGCACCCGCCAGGGACTGCAGCACACCTCGCAGTCCTGGACGAACGTGCCGCGGACGTCCCGTTCGACGTAGATCTCGACCATCTCGCCGCAGTACGGGCATTGAACGGTGAACGTGTCGGTGTCCTCTCTCACAGGTGGGATATCTCGTCAACTCCGGACCGTTCCCGTTCCGGGAACTGGTGTTCGAGAATCCGCCTGGCGATTCCTCGTCCGCCGAGGCCGAAGGCGATGGCGATCCCGAGCATCACGGCGCCAAACGCGATGGCGAGCGCCGTGAGGACCACCGTGCGCGCGACGGCGATCTGCTCGAGCGCCATGGCGCCGGCCAGAATCAGGATCAGCCACCGGACCGCGCCGCTCAGGAGCCGCGGCGACGGGATGCGCGCGTTGACGGCGGCGAGCAGCGTGGCGCGCCAGGCGAAGTTGGCGACGACGAACGCGACGATCAGGATGACGAGCGCCACCAGCAGCCGAGGGACGAACGCGGCGAACCCGGCCAGCAGTCCCTGCAGCGCCGGGAACCCGAGCACGTCGATGCCGGAGAGGAGGAAGCCGAGAAACACCAGCCAGAAGACCATCGCTCCCACCGCGACGTCGGCGACAGGCAGTCCCGCGCTCTTGAGGAGCGACGCCACGCCGCTCCGCTCGGCCCAGGCGTTGAACGACAGCCACCTGAGCACGGTCCGGACGGCGGTCCGCAGCACGATGGCGATGAGCCACCCGACGACGATGATGCTGATCGTGGTGACCAGCTTCGGGAGGAAGATCGCCAGCGAGTCCACGAAGTTCCTGGTGGCTTGACTGACGGCGTCCGCGATCATCTGGGCCATGACTCACCTCGCGCTCGGTCCGGCTGCCTTCGACTGCGCTCAGGCCGGGGAAGCCGGACACGTTTACGTTGCCTGGTTCCAGTACTGGACCAGCGACGGCTTGGCTCGCTCGAATTCGACGCACAGCGCTTCGAGCGCGCCTTCGACCTCTGCCGGATTCCTCGACGATTGCTCGACCAGAAACGATCCCGTTCGCCCGAGGTAGAGCGGGATCAGGGCCTGTGTCACGTGCTCGCGCCGCATAACCCCGCGGTGAAACGCGCCCATGAACTCGTACACGGTCCGTACCCACAACGCATCCGGGTAACGAATTTCCTCGACGCCCGCCTCCGCGATGGCGTTCAACTCCCGCAGCGTGCCCTCGCCGAGGATGGCCCGGAGCACCGACTCGAGGTTGCGCAGGTCGTCCCGGAACGTGCTTCCCAGCCGGCTCACGCCGGGGGCCTGGCCGTCGCCCTTGCCGTCGGCCGCCGGGCCAGCGATCGGTATCTGCTCGGATCCGACACGCGTCACCCAGGACGAGGCCTGCTGTTCGAGCAGCAGGAAGACCGATCCCACGACTTGCTGGAACACTTCCCGGAATCCCGGGCGGCCGGGCGCCGCCGCGGCCACGCGCGGACCGACCATCGTCTGGCAGCAGCGAAAGCCGCCGTAGAGCGCGGTGGCCGTCAGCCACAGATCGATGCCGTAGCGGGCCAGCTCGTTGTCCCAGACGTTCTGTTCGAGGCAGTGCGCGAGAAAACGATTCGAGCAGCCGAACTCGGCCGCCAGGGGCTCGCGAACCTGCCAGCCGGACGCCGCCCGGAAGAGCGGCCGGACCAGCTGCGTGATGAGCGGGCTGTCGAGCGGATGTCGCGAGTAGATCGGGGCGACGTAGTCGAACTGCTGGTTCCGCACAGGCTGGACGAGCGAGGCCACCCACTCGGGCGTGGCGCTGGCCACGTCGGCATCGAGCACCGCCACCGCCTTCGCCTGCGCAAGGTCGGCGGCCGTCATGATCTGTCTCAGCGCGCTCCCCTTGCCGGGCACCCCGTGATACGGCGTGCTGATCGAATGCGTCGTCCGCAGCGCGTGCGACACCGTGACGGTCTCAGTCTGGTCCTGGGAGCGGCCCCTGATGACGTCCTGCGTGCCGTCCACCGACCCTCCGTCCGAGTTGATCAGCACCGTCCGGTCGCGGGGGAAGTACTTGCCGAACGCCTGGTGCACCGCGTTGACGACGCCGCCGATCGTGGATGCGTTGTTGAGTGTCGGCACGCCGACGAGGACGTCCACCTGGCCTACGGCCATCAGGTGACGGAGCAGTTCGTCCGACAGCAGGCTGCCTTCGGCCAATGCTTCCTCCACGGGGTCAGATCTTGATTTTTGCGCTGATGGCCAGCTGGGTTGTCGTGTCCGCGAGCGCAGAAATCAAGATCTGACCCCGACCTACACGCGCCTGAGCCTGAACCAGAAGAAGTCGTACGGTCCCAGTGTCAGTATGTACGGCAGCTCCCCGATTCGAGGGAACATGCTCTTGCCGAACATCTCGATCGGGAGGGCCCCGGCCAGCGAGCGCAGGTCGAGCTCCACGGCCTGGGCGCTGCTCGACAGGTTGCAGACCACGAGCACCTGTTCCTTGCCGAGCGTCCTCAAGTAGGCCAGCACGCGATGGTTCGCCGGCTTGAGGAACGTCGTCGATCCCCGGCTGAACACGTGGGAGGACTTGCGGACGCTCACGAGGCGCCGCATCCAGTTGAGGAGCGTGTGGTCGGCGCGTAACTGCGATTCCACGTTGACCGCCTGGTAACCAAAAAGGGGGTTCGAGATGAGCGGCTGGGCCAGCCGCTCCGGGTCGGCCGTCGAGAACCCGGCGTTCCATCCTCCCGTCCACTGCATCGGCGTGCGAACGCCGTTGCGATCGCCGAGATAGATGTTGTCGCCCATGCCGATCTCGTCGCCGTAGTAAATGATGGGGCTGCCGGGCATCGACATCACGATCCCGTTCATCAGCTCGATTCGCCTGCGATCGCCCTCGAGCAGCGGAGCCAGCCGGCGGCGGATGCCGAGGTTCAGCCGCGACACCGGGTCGCGGGCGTACTCCTCGTACATGAACTCACGCTCGATCTCCGTGACCATCTCGAGGGTGAGCTCGTCGTGGTTGCGCAGAAAGATGCCCCACTGGCACGTTGCCGGGATTTCGGGAGTCCGTTCGACGACGTCCACGAGCGGCTTGCGATCCTCGAGCCGCACCGCCATGAACATGCGAGTCATCAGCGGGAAGTGAAAAGCCATGTGGAACTCGTCGCCCTCGCCGAAGTACGGACGCACGAGCTCGGGCGGCTGGTTGGCCTCGGCCAGCAGCATCCGTCCCGGAAAGTGGGCATCGAGCTGCGACCGGAGCCATCGGATGACGGCGTGCGTCTCGGGCAGGTTTTCGCAGGAGGTGCCTTCGCGCTCGATGAGATACGGCACCGCGTCAACCCGGAACCCGTCCACGCCGAGCTCGAGCCAGAAGGACATCACCTTCCACATCTCCTCGCGCACGGCCGGGTTGTCGTAGTTCAGGTCGGGCTGATGGTGAAAGAAGCGGTGCCAGTAGTAGGCTTTCGACTGCGGGTCCCAGGCCCAGTTCGACCGCTCGGTGTCGAGAAAGATGATGCGCACGCCGCTGTAGCGGTCGTCCGTGTCGCTCCACACGTACCAGTCGCGGCGCGGGTCGTCGCGCGCGCTCCTGGCCTGCTTGAACCAGGCGTGCTGGTCCGACGTGTGGTTGAGGACCAGCTCGGTGACGACGCGGAGCCGGCGCGCGTGCGCGGCGTCGAGAAACTCCCGGAAGTCGTCGAGCGTCCCGTAGCTCGGGTGGATGCTGTAGTAATCGGCGATGTCGTAGCCGTCGTCGCGAAACGGGGACGGGTACATGGGCATGAGCCAGAGGCAGTCCACGCCGAGATCGCGCAGGTAGTCGAGCTTCCCGGTCAGCCCCTTGAAGTCGCCGATGCCGTCGCTGTTGCTGTCGGCGAACGTCTTGACGTGGAGCTGGTAGATGACGGCGTCGCGGTACCACAGGAGGTCCGGGTCGGCCGAGCCGTTGGCGGCCCCGTTCATTCCGAGGCTCCGTTGGGCGGCTCCCCGGCGAGTCGAAACACGACGACCGACCTCGGTTGCAGCGGGTAGCGCGGCTCGTCGTGCACGGTCCGCTTCGACCAGCGCGGGTCCGAGGTGTCGAGCAGGCGCTCCCAGTGCTGGTCAGGGCCTGGGGCCGGCAGAGTGAAATCCATGCCGACTTCGTCGGCGCTGAACAGCAGGACCAGGGTGTCGCCGACGATCGGGTTGCCCTGGGCATCGGTCTCGTCGATCAGTCTGCCATCCAGCCGGACTCCGAGGCTCCGCAAATCCTCCTGCCTCCAGTCGTCGTCGGACATCTCGCTGCCGTCGGGCGCGAACCACGTGATGTCCTTGGTGGGCCCGCCCCGAACCGCCTCGCCCTGAAAGAACCGCCGGCGCTTGAGCACGGGCTGGCTCCGGCGCAGCGCGATGACGTACTCGGTGAACCGCAGCAGGTCGTCCTGATCGGCCGACCGCTGCCAGTCGAGCCAGCTGATCTCGTTGTCCTGGTTGTAGGCGTTGTTGTTGCCGCGCTGAGTCCTGCCCATTTCGTCGCCGGCATAGAGCATCGGCACGCCCAGCGAGAAGAACACCGTGGCGAGGAAGTTCCGCTTCTGCCGCTCGCGTACCGCGCGGATCTTCGGGTCGGACGTCGGGCCTTCGACGCCGTAGTTGAAGCTGTGGTTGTGGACCTCGCCGTCGTGGTTGCCTTCCAGGTTGGCTTCGTTGTGCTTCTCGTTGTAGCTGACGAGATCGTGAAGCGTGAAGCCGTCGTGGCACGTGACGAAGTTCACGCTGGCGTGCGGCCTGCGGCCGCTGTGGTCGTAGAGGTCGCTGCTGCCCGCGATCCGCGTGGCCAGCTCCGAGATGAGGCCGGGGTCGCCGCGCCAGAAGCGGCGAATCGAGTCGCGATAGCGCCCGTTCCACTCCGCCCAGCCGACAGGGAAGTTCCCCACCTGGTAGCCGCCTTCGCCCAGGTCCCACGGTTCGGCGATCAGCTTGACCTGCGAGATGACCGGATCCTGGTGGATGATGTCGAAGAACGCTCCGAGCCGATCGACGGCATGCAGCTCCCGGGCGAGCGCGCTCGCCAGGTCAAAGCGGAAGCCGTCCACGTGCATTTCCAGGATCCAGTAGCGGAGGCTGTCCATGATGAGCTGCAGCACGCGCGGATGCTGCATGTTGAGCGTGTTGCCGCAGCCGGTGAAGTCCTCGTAGAAGCGCGGGCACCCGGCCTTGAGGCGGTAGTAGGCCGCGTTGTCCACGCCGCGCAGCGAGATCGTCGGCCCCAAATGATCGCCTTCGGCGGTGTGGTTGTACACGACGTCGAGGATGACCTCGATGCCCGCCGAGTGCAGGTTCCGCACCATCGTCTTGAACTCGCGCACGGACCCGGACGAGGAGTGGTTCATCGCGAAGCGCGTGTCGGGAGCGAAGAACGCGCTGGTGTTGTACCCCCAGTAATTGCTCAGGTGACGCTCGACCAGGCGCCGATCGTAGGCGTGATGGTGGACCGGCATCAGCTCGACGGAGGTCACGCCCAGGTTCTGCAGGTGACGGATCGCCTCGTCCGACGCGAGCCCGGTGTAGGTGCCGCGCATCCCTTCGGGGAGCCGGGGGTGGCGTCTCGTGAATCCCTTGACGTGCAGCTCGTAGATCACCGTCTCGTGCCAGGGCGTGCGCGGCCGGCGGTCTTCTCCCCACGTGAAGGCCGGATCGATCACCGCCGCCAGCGGCGCAAACGGCGCGCTGTCGCGTGTGTCGATCGCGAGATCCTCCTTCGGGTCGCCGTACTCGTAGCCGTGCATTTCGTCGCTCCACCGGATGGGGCGGCCGATGGCCTTCGCGTACGGCTCGAGCAGGACCTTGTTCGGGTTGAACCGATGCCCGTGCTCCGGATCGTACGGACCGTGGATCCGGTAGCCGTACAGCTGACCCGGCAGGATGCCGGGCAGGTAGCCGTGCCAGATCAGGTCGGTCTGCTCGGTCAGCGTCAGCCGCGTCGATTCGCGCACGCTGTCCGGCGAGTCGAAGAGGCAGAGCTCCACCTTCGTGGCGTGCTCGGAGAAGATGGCAAAGTTGACGCCTGATCCGTCCCAGGTGGCGCCGAGTGGGTAGGGGGCTCCGGGCTTGAGCTTCATCGACTGGCGAACGGCATAGGGGCCGGGGTGATCCTAACATCGCCGAATTGGTCCGGCTAAAGCCGGACACGACGTCTGCCCGCTGCCCGTAGACGCTCGTAGTGTCCGGTTTCAGCCGGACCGTGAGTCAGCGCTGGGCGGAACGTCGGCGGGGGCGGGCCGGGCTGGCGGGCTTGGACGCGGAGGGCGTGTTCAACCTCAGGTAGCGCGCCATCTCCTGCGCGGGAAGCGGCGGGCTCAGCAGATGACCCTGATAGATGTCGCAGCCGTGCTCCTCGAGGAACGCGCGCTGGAGCTCGGTTTCGACGCCTTCGGCCACGACGGTCAGCCCCAGCGAATGCGCCATGACGACGATGGCGCGCACGAGCGCGCCCTGTTTGGCGCCGGCGTCGATGTCGTCGACGAAGGTCTTGTCGATCTTCAGCACGTCCACGGGCAGGCGCTGGAGCCGTCCGAGCGAGGAGTACCCCGTGCCGAAGTCGTCCACCGAGACGCGCACGCCTTCTCCGCGCAGCTCCGACAGGAGCTGCGTCGCGTAGGCGTCTGAACGCATCAGCCCGCTTTCGGTGAGCTCCAGCTCGATCATCGACATCGACAAGCCCGAGGCTTGAACGTGGCCCCTGAGCATCGGCGACAGCACGCCGTCCTGCACTTCGGCGCCGGAGATATTGATTGACAGCCGAAGTCCGCGAGCGAGCCCTTCGACATGCCACTGCCGGAGCTGATTCATCGACGCGCCGCAGACGAAGTCGGTGATCTCCGAGATCAGCCCGGCCTCTTCGGCGATTTGAATCAGCTCGTGCGTCGAGACGAGATCGCCGCCCGGCTGCCTCCAGCGCACGAGCGCTTCGAGGCCGCACAGGGCGCCGCCGCGAAGCTCCGCCTGGGGCTGGTAGTGCACCTCGAGCTGCCCGAGGTCGATTGCCTTGCGAACCGAGTTGAAGAGCAGCGGGCCGGACGACACGGGGCGCGCCATGGCGGCGGAGTAGGCCTGCACCGTGTTCCGCGTCCGCTTCGCGCAGTACAGCGCGTCGTCGGCCATGCGCATGAGCGTGGGCTGGTTTTCCGTGTGCTCGGGGTAGACGGCGACGCCGACGCTGCAGCAGATGTTGACCTCGTGGCCGTCGAGCGCGTACGGCTGGCGCACCAGGTTCGTGAGCTTCTGGGCGACGAGCTCCGCGTGCTCGGCGGCCTGAAGCTCCGTCAGGATGAACGCAAACTCGTCGCCGCTCAGCCGCGCGACTGTATCCTGCGCTCGTACGACGGCGCGGAATCGATCGGCGGTCTGCTGGAGGAGCAGGTCGCCGATGGTGTGTCCAAACTCGTCGTTGATCGACTTGAATCGATCGATGTCCAGGTACAGGACCGCGACGCGCCGGCGATTTCGGAACGCGGTCGCCAGTGCCTGCGTGAGTCGATCGAGGAACAGTTGGCGGTTCGGAAGCCCGGTGAGCGTGTCGTGGTAGGCCAGCTGGGCCAGCGCGCTCTGGCGCCGCTCGGTGAGCCGCCGCATCAGGCTGTAGCCGGTGCCCACCCCGAGGTATCGCCCGTTCTGCGTGACGATGAAGCCGTCGAAGATGTATTTGCTGTGGTCGTCGCTGAGGATGAGACTGAGCTGATCGATCGGGGTGTGCTCGTCGAGGACCAGCGGCGTCCGGTCCATGATCATGCCGACGGGCCGGTTCGCGAGCGTATCCGGGTCGGCCTGCTGCGACAGCGTTTCAGCGAACCTGAAGCGGTTGATGAGCCCGAGGGGCGTGCCGTGATCGTCGACGACTGCGATGGCGTACAGGCTCGGGTCCGCGCCGAAGGCTTCCTGCGCAATCAGTGCCGATGCGCTCGGACGCAGGGTCGGGATTGGCGCTGCGACGCCGGCGAGCGTTTCGTCTTGAAGAGTGCCGCGGCCCTTGTCGGCGCTGAGTCGAGCCGGCACGCTCTGGGACGCTGACATATGTACGACCATCGTATCGACGGCAGAGCCGCCGATCAGAAGGGCAGCCGCGTGAAAGACGGATATATTGTCGAGTGAAAACGAGCGCACTCCTGTGACGGCGGGTCTGCCTTCGACTTCGCTCAGGCCAGGAAAGACCCGCCGCTACGATCAGGATCGGTAGAGGCGGGTCTTTAGACCCGCCTTGTTCAGATCGAGCCGATGAGACTCATCGACCCGGTAGGGGCGGCAAGGCCGCCCGGCGGCTCGTCGGTCACCGCAACGGTCACGGCCCCGGGTGCCAGACCGGCGGGCGGCGGCGCGATCAGCATCCCGCGCGCGGTTCCCTGTGCGCCGAGCAGCCCCGCGCTGAGGGGCTGCTGGCCGCTGCCGATCAACCACACCTGGTAGATGCGCCCTGGCGGCGGTGCCGGAAGCTGATCTGCGACGACGAGAAGTCCGCGAGTCGGGCTCCAATAGGCCCTCGCGGTGGAGACACCAGCGGCA
>DASTDQ010000448.1:0-7654 GCA_035710305.1 Vicinamibacterales bacterium
GCAGCGAATCGGCGCCCTCGACGACGGCACTCGCCTTCGACTCGACCGAGCCCTCACCCTGGTGCTCGGCCTCGCAGGCTAGTGCCTCATTGCAGGGTGTCATCAATCGCCGATCTCTGAACGAGGGTTCTTATAGCGAGAGCGTGAGCGTGACCTGACCCAGCGTCGGGTTCCCCTGCCGCTCGTGCTGAAAGCCGCGGCTCTTGAAGAACTCGATCTGGCGGACCCGTTCTTCGCGTGCGGCGCGTCCCCGCGGCGGCGGCGTGGAGTCCTCGCCGAAGACGACTGTGAGCCGATCGAAAGCGCGGGGCGGTTGTGCCGATGCCTGAGCCCTGTAATGGGCGATGACCGCATCGAGCTGGCGCCCGATGATGCCGGCGCCGACAAGCGGGGGCGGAACGTAGAAATGGTGGGCATGCCACGTGGCCGACCAGGTGTCTTTCGCCGGCTTCTCCTTCACCAGCACGAACCCGACGTCGAGCGTCCGCGACGCGGCCGAGCCCCCGTCGAGGGCGAACTCCATGCGGTAGGCGAGGGTCACGAAATCGTTGAGATCGGGCGCAACTGAGCGCTGCACGAACTGGCGCCACGCGTGTCCCCGCATGAAGGCGTCCGGCGCCGGCGCGGGCTCGAGGCGCAAGCGGATCGTGGACGCGTCAGGCGCCGCGCCCGCGGGTTTCTCCCGGACCGTGATGCCGAAGCGCTCCTTCGCGAAATCGCGGAAGCCGCTGCTGTAGATCGGCCGCAGGATCGGCCACCATTTGCGAAAGGTCGGCGTGGACGCCCACCGCTGGAAGTAGTTCATCCACCCTTCGTTGAGCGGGTGCGACCAGTAGCGGTCGAGATCGGCTGAGACCCAGACGTCCTCCATGATCTGCAGCGCGCGCATCATGTAGCTGAGCCCCTGCACTTCCTCGTCCAGATCCGCGGAGCCCTCGCCGCTCACGGCGACCGCCTCCGGGAAGAACTCGCGGCGCAGGCCCTGCGGACCGCTGTTGAAGACGTCGGATTCGAGCGCGGCGCACCGCTCGCTCATCTGGATGAAGATCTCTTCGTTTCCTTCAGGAGCCGGGTGGAGCCGCTCGCGGATGCCGACGAAGAGCCGGTCGGTGAAGTCCGGGTTCTCGTGGACGTCCGACTCCGAGAACGCCAGCGACACGTAGCCGGCGTGTTCACCGAGCCGCCGGTACGATTCCCACTGCGCTTCGTCGTAGAACTGATCGCCCGTGGATTCGTGCGGGAACCGCGTGTTCCTGGAGCGGTACTGCAGAACGTCGGGCGGCTCGTCTCCCGTCAGCGACGGTTTGAAGAGGAGCAGGGTGCCCTTGTCCACGCCGTTGTAGCCGTCGTAGTGGATCGTTCCCATGACCGCATGCTGCCGGGCGATTCCGTCCTCGTCGGGACGAAGCGGATCCACGTCCACCTCGATCTCGACGCCGAAATCTTCCCTGACGCGCCGCAGGACGTTGGCCAGGTCGTCGAAGGTCACGGACTGATCCTCCCCGCAGTCCGAGACGATGATGTAGCGGCAGTGGCGGCGGACGAGCTCGTAGAGGCCCAGGTTCTCGAAATGGGCGCCGTCGGAGAGGTGGAGGTGCTGACGGTCCGTCCGCGACAGGCCCAGCAGCTCGAAGATGAAGAACCGGCCAGGGAGCCAGTAGTCGCTCCGGTACGGATTCTGCGGGTGCGGCACCCACAGGCCGAGGCGCAGGTTGAGCGTGCTCATGAGGAACGCGACGGCCGGACCCAGGTTCATCGACACGCGGCCCATCTCGGAGTTGAACGCCGCGGCCGACGCCGTCAGCGCCGCCGAGAACCGCACATAGTCGAGGGGCGCCGCCTGGTTGCCGATGCTGATCCCGTTCACCGACAGCACCGCGCTCTTGGCGCCGCGATACAGCGTCGCCAGGTGGTCGCCCGACAGATCGTTGGCCGCCGTGCACACCAGATGGATCGGCCTCACCTTGGCGTCCCGCAGCTGCCCGAGCGTCAGGTCGTCGCCTGGACGCTCGCTGACGTGACGGTTGCGCGCCACGCGATCGCGCTCGGTCTTGAAGCCCTCGGTGTTCGACGCGCCGAGATAGCAGCGCGAGATGCGCGAGCGGTAGAACTCGTGGAGGCCGACGCGCGCGGGATCGAACCACCACGCGGTCAGCAGCAGGATACCGAGGCTCGTTCCGAGCGCCAGGCTGTATCGCTGCCAGTTGACGTTGCCGTCCTGCAGGATCCACCGCAGTCCGATGCCCACCAGCAGGAACAGCAGAATCAAGACGAGCGTGGCGAGCACGCGCGGCGTCGCGCGCTTGAGCCAGGCCGTAGCCATGTCGAGCAGCTTCGTCCCGCGTGTTTCCTTGATCGGCTCTGCCAGCCACTTCCTGGCCCACGCGAACAACGACGCCAGACCTGCCGTGCCAATGGTGCCCGGGATCGCGAAATTCTGCAGTAGCGCTGTCGCCCAGCCTGCGATCGACAGCGCCGTCGAGAGGGCCGTCATGGCGGCGACGCGACTGAGGCTTCGCTCGATGCCGACGAGGAACGACAGGCCGTAGCCGCTGGACCCTCGGGCGAAGCGGACGACGAGCGTGCGAATGCCGACCAGTCCGACAAAGCACGCAACGAGTACGACCGAGGGCCCGAACAGTGCCGTGCCGAGCGGCAAACGCTGGTCGCTCAACAGGGCATCCGGCAACCACGAGTCCCGGAGCATCCACATCCAGACCACCGCCGCGACGCTCACGAGCGCGCCGCCTCCGTAGCCCACCCATTCGACGATGTCACTGCGAGTCGTCTTGTCGTCGGCCCAGAGCGCCTTGTTCGTCCGCCGCCAGAACAGCTCGGTGACCAGGAAGAACGCCGCGAATGCCGCTCCGAACCAGAGGTACCCCCACGGGTCGGGGCCGGCGAGCGCCCAGACGAGAACAATCCAGACGCTCCATGCGATCACCAGGACGGCCAACGCCGCGACGAGCGACGGCAGCAGCCCGCCGACGATCGTCATCACGACGGCCCAGAATTCGGTCTGGCGGAGTCCCATCCGCGGCAGCAGGAAGCGGCTGAACTCCCGCAGGTGACGTACTTCGGCGCGTTCCCCGCCGCGATGGTCGCCGCCGAGGGGGAAATGGGATTCGCCGGCCTTCATGCCCCGCCGCGCGAGCCAGGCAGTCCAGAAGCCGCCGACATAGCCGCCGCCCGACACGGTGGACAGGTAGTGGACGTGCCGGAGGATGCCCAGTCGCGCGAGGCTCTGCAGCAGGCCGAGGTTGAAGGTGGCGCTTCGGATGCCGCCGCCGGAGAGCGCCAGTCCCAGGCGATCGCGCGCCGTGAACGAGACCCACGGCTCGCCGGCCACCCCGGTGTTGATCTGCGGCTCGTAGCGACCTCGGTCTTTGTCGTGCTTTTCGGCGCGGCTCTGCTCGGCGATGTCGGCTGGCGTGGAGTCTGCCTCGTCGAGCTGTTTCGTTTCCGTCTTGTACAGTTGTTCGAAGTCAGTCGTCTCGTTTTCAGGGAAGAGCCCGGCCTTCGCCTGGTTCCACAGTTGCGCGGCGCGCCCCTGCGGGGCCTGATCCGGAGACGCAGATGACGGAGGATCGGCGGGCATCGGAGCATGGTAAACCTTGTCGGACCGGACATGGTGACGTCTGCACACATCAAATCCAAGGCAGCCGCGCTCGGCTTCGACCTGTGCGGCATCGCTCCGGCGGACGACTTTCCGGAGTTGTCTTTTCTGGACGAGTGGCTGGAGAAGGGCTATGCCGGGGAGATGGCCTGGATGCGCCGCACCGCCGAACGGCGCAGCGACGTGCGCAACGTCGTTCCGGGCGCCCGAAGCGTCATCGTCACCGCCACGCTGTACAACACCGATCGCCCGTACGGCCACGAGCTGCCGGCAGCCCGGAGCCAGGAGCCCGAAGCCCGCGCCGGGATCTCCCGCTACGCCTGGGGCGACGACTACCACGGCGTCATCTCGCGCCGTCTCGACGCGCTGCTCGAGTGGATGCGATCGACGTCCGGCGTCCCGTTCGACGCGCGCGCGTACGTCGACACGGGTCCGGTGCAGGAACGCGTCTACGCGCAGTACGCGGGCCTCGGCTGGATCGGAAAGAACACGTGTCTCATCAACGCCGGAATAGGATCGTGGTTGTTTCTCGGCGAGATCATCTGCTCGCTGCCGCTCGATCCCGACACGCAGGGGCTCGAACAGTGCGGAAGCTGTACGCGCTGCCTCGAGGCCTGTCCGACTGGCGCGCTGGTCGAGCCGGGTGTGCTCGACTCGAACAAGTGTCTGTCGTACCTGACGATCGAGCTGCGCTCCGCGATTCCCGAAGCGCTCAGGACGGCCCTGGGCGGCCACGTGTACGGCTGCGACATCTGTCAGGAGGTCTGTCCCTACAATCAGCCGGCGCCCCGATCGGACGACGCCCCCTGGCAGCCTCGAGCCGGCCTCGACCTGCCGCGGCTGGTCGACCTCTGGCGGCGATCGGACGGGGACCTTCTGACGCTTGTGAAGGGGAGCGCGATGACGCGCGCGAAGCTAGCCGGACTCCGCCGCAACCTGGCCGTCGCGATCGGCAACAGCCGCGACGCCGAAGCGCTCGCGGCCCTGCGAGAGCCGCCGGGTGAGCGCGCGTCGTTGGCCGATCCGATGGTGCAGGAACATGTAGCGTGGGCACTGAACAATGAACAACGCGGCAGGCTGAGGCCTGAGCCCTGAGCCCTGGGGCCTGCTGTATCATCAGCCAAGGTGGAGGGCGACACATGAAGCTTCGGTCCGTTGGTGCGTGGCTCGGACTGTTCACGTTGTTTCTTGCGCTCCCCGTCTACGCGCATCATTCGTTTGCCGTCTACGACCACACGCGCACGTTGACGCTGCGTGGCACGGTGACGAAGTTCCAGTGGACCAACCCTCACGGATTCATCGAACTGGACGTCGCCCAGCCCGATGGCACCACCAAGCACTGGAGCATCGAGACGACGAGCATCAACATGATGCAGCGGCTCGGGTGGCGTTCGAACATGATCAAGGCGGGGGACAAGCTGAAGGTCGTCGCCGCGCCGCTTCTCAACGGCGATCCGGCCGCGCTGCTGCTCGAAGTCACGTTCCCCGACGGCAAGAAGATGGAGCCCGGGGTCCCGGGGGCGAACTCGTTCATCCGTACGCCTGACCCGGTGGAGTACAAGTGACGGCCTCTTCGCGTCTCGCGACGGCGATCGTCACCGGGTTCCTAGTCAGCGGGAGCGCGGGTGCGCAGGGCGTGCCGTCTCAGGCTCGACCGGTTCCCGACATCACCGGCTCGTGGCAGCGCCTCGGGGCGACGGTTGGCGTTCGCCCCACCGCGAAGCCAGATCCAAAGCTGCTTCCTCCTCCGGCGGCACAGCCGGTCTTGAAACCGCAGTACCAGCAGGAGCGTCAGCAGCGATTGCAGGCGATCCGCGAGGCCGACGCGAAAGGGCAGCCGCTTGCCAACCACAACGTCTACTGCATTCCAGACGGCATGCCGGCGATGATGAACGCGGTGTTCCCGATGGAGATCCTGCAGAGCCGCGGGCAGGTCACCATCATCGCGGAAGCGTACAACCAGGTGCGCCGCATCCTGATGGACCGGCCTCAGAAGACTCTGGACGAGGTGGAGCTGACCTTCTACGGCCACGCCGTGGGGCGGTGGGAAGCCGACACGCTCGTCGTGGACACGATCGGCATCAAGGAGAACGTGCGATTCCAGAACACCCCGCACTCCGCCCAGATGCGTATACGCGAGCGCATGCGCCTGGTGGCGCCAGACATTCTGTGGAACGAGATCACGATCGAGGATCCGGTGACGCTCGAGCAGCCGTGGACGTTCACCTACGCATATCAGCGCATGCCCGACTACACGCTGCTCGAGTACATCTGCGAGGACAACCGCGAGTACTCCGACGAGAAGGGCCTTCAGCAGATCAGGATTGCGAAGTAACCTATCAACAGCCCATGTCAGGCACCGCCCCCATCCTCCTCCTGTCGATGCCCCAGATGGCGGATCCGAACTTCGCCAAGACCGTCGTCCTCCTGTGCGATTACACGGCCGAAGACGGCGCCTTCGGGCTCGTCGTCAACCGCCAGATGGAGGAGCCGGCGTGCGAGGTGGTCCGGACGGAGCCGCCCGTGCGCGTCGATCCCGACCTCCGGTTGTGGATCGGCGGACCTGTCGATCCGCAGAGCACGTGGGTGCTGACGACCGACTCGCTGGGACCTGACGACGAGCAGCGGCAGATCGCTCCCGGCGTGCTGCTGTCGGTATCCCGCTCGCTTGCCCTTCGGCTCCTGCAGGAGCCACCGTCGAGCCGGACGAAGGTCGTCGTGGGGTACGCTGGATGGAGACCCGGACAGCTCGAGAACGAGATTGCCGCGTCTTCGTGGTTGACGACCGACGTCGATCCCGGACTCATCTTCGGCGTGCCCCCGGACCAGATGTGGGAAAAGGCGATTCGCCGTCTCGGAGCGGATCCGGCGAATCTGCAGACCAGCTCCGGGGTGCATTGATCCGGATCACGAACCACGGAGACACAGAGGCACGGAGCCAGGGACTCTTGGATTCATTTTCTCCGTGTCTCCGCGCCTCCGTGGTTTCGTGCGTCTTCGAATGACGTGATGAAGCTCACAACTCTTCTGACGCTCGTGCTCGTTGCCGCTGCGCCCGCGTGCAGTCGTCAACAGACCACACAACCAACCGTGCAGACAAACGCCCCTCCGTCAGATCCTGAAACGCAGAAGCTCCAGACCATGGCCGCGCGATTCGCGCCCGTGGACCTCGTGGTCGACCTGACCCCGATGCCCGAGAACGAGCGCCAGGCGCTTGCCAGGCTCGTGCAGGCCGCCAAGGTGTTCGACGCCCTGTTCCTGAGGCAGGTCTGGGAGGGCAACGAGTCGATGCTGCTCGACCTCGTGCGCGACGATTCCCCGCTCGGCCGCGCGCGGCTGCACTACTTCAGGATCAACAAGGGGCCCTGGTCGCGGCTCGACGGCAACGAGCCGTTCATCGCCGGCGTGCCCGAGAAGCCGGCGCAGGCCAACTTCTATCCCGCCGGCGCCTCGAAGGCCGACGTCGAGGCGTGGATCAAGACGCTCGGGCCGGCCGAGCGGGCCCGCGCGACCGGCTTCTTCACCACGATCCGCCGGGGCCCGGACGGGCGCTTCATGGCCGTGCCGTACAGCCTCGAGTACCAGGGAGAGATCGCGCGCGTGGCCGCGCTGCTGCGCGAAGCGGCGGCGCTGACAAAGCAGCCCACGCTCAAGACCTATCTCGAGAAGCGGGCGGCGGCGCTCCTCGGCAACGACTACTACGAGAGCGACGTCGCCTGGATGGAGCTCGACGCCAGCATCGAGCCGACTATCGGGCCCTACGAGGTCTACGAGGACGAGTGGTTCAACTACAAGGCCGCCTTCGAGGCGTTCATCACGCTGCGCGACGAGGCCGAGACGAAGAAGCTGGCGCGGTTCGGCGCCGAGCTGCAGGAGATCGAGAACAACCTGCCCATCGATCCCAAGTACCGCAATCCCAAACTCGGTGCCCTGGCGCCGATTCGCGTCGTCAATACGGTCTTCTCATCGGGTGACGGCAATCGGGGCGTGCAGACGGCCGCCTTCAACCTGCCGAACGACGAGCGCGTGGTCGCCGAG
>DASTDQ010000449.1:0-6935 GCA_035710305.1 Vicinamibacterales bacterium
CAGCCTGCACCCGCCACGACGGAGACGTCTACGCCCGACGCGACGACGGCAACGACCACTCCTCAGCGCGTCGACGATCCGCTCCCCGTGCCGCAGCAGCCGCTGGGCGAAGACTCGATCGCAAGCAAGCCCCTCGACGACCTGAACCGGGAGTCTCCTCTCAAGCCGGTGTTCTTCGCGCTCGACAGTGCCGACCTCGACGCCGCCGGCCGGGCCGTCACGACGGCAAACGCCGACATCCTCAAACGTTTCGCGACGTGGGTGGTCACCGTCGAGGGACACTGTGACGAGCGCGGCACGCCGGAATACAATCTGGCGCTCGGTGAACGCCGGGCCGCGGCCGTCAAGGCGTACCTGACGTCGCTGGGCATCCCGGCGGCGCGGATTCGCACGGTCAGCTACGGCAAGGAGTTTCCGTTCAATCCAGGGCACACCGAGGAGGCGTGGGCGCAGAACCGCCGCGGCCACCTCGTGATCACGTCCCAGTAAGGACCGAGGAATGCAGAAGACCATCATCGCCGGAGCGGCCTGGCTGGCGCTGCTCATCGCGGCGCCCGCTGCCGCGCAGAACCGCGAGCACCAGCAGTTGTCGGCGGAGCTCCGGCAGCTGCAGGAGCAGAATCAGCAGCTCAGTCTGGCGATCGCACAGCTGACGGAGGCGCTCAAGGCCGTCAACGTGCGGCTGGACGCCAACGAGCAGTTCCAGCAGCGGCGGTTCGCGGACCAGGAGAATCTCGTCAAGAACGTCGGCACTGATCTCAGCGCGATACGGGAACGATCCCAGGACATCGACAGGCGCATGCGGAGCCTCTCCGACGAAGTCGATGCGCTCAGCAAGACGATCCTGTCTCTGCCTGCCCTGATCGCGCAGGCGCAGCCGCAGCCGCCAGCGGCGCCGGCCCTGGATCCGAACAACCCGAACCCGGCCGTCCCACCCCCGATCGACAAGCCGCCTGCGGTATCCGCGGCGCCGACCATCTCGCTGCCGCCGACCGCCGGGTTGTCGCCCACACGGTTGTACGATACGGCGTTCAGTGATTACGGGGGGGGACAGTACACAGCGGCCATCGCCGGATTCGAGCAAGTACTCAAATACTTTCCCGATGCGGAGAAGGCCGACGACGCGCAGCAGCTGATCGGGGATTCGTTGTCACACCTGAAACGCTTCCAGGAGGCCATCGCCGCATACAATCTCGTGATTCAGAAATACCCGAACGGGGATCAGGTCGAGATCGCGTACTACCATCGAGGGACGGCTGAGAGCCTGCTCGGACGCACCGAGCTGGCGCGGGCCACGTGGGAAGAGCTCGTCAAGCGGTACCCCAAGAGCCGCGAGGCCGACCTTGCGAGGCAGCGCCTGAACGGTCTGAGCCGCCCCAACCCGACACCCCAGAAATAGTGACCTGGGCTGTCACGCTGTCCGGGTAGACTCGCTACTGGCACGGCCGCAGCGACTGCAGCCGTAGGGGCGGCTCGGCCGCCCGAAAGGAATCGATACATGGGCAGCGTGAACAAAGTGATCCTCGTTGGCAACCTCGGGCGCGACGCAGAACTTCGCTACACACCGGGCGGCGCCGCCGTCGCAACGCTCAATCTCGCCACCACCGAAGTCTGGAACGACAGAAACAATCAACGGCAGGAAAAGACCGAATGGCACCGCGTCGTCCTGTGGGGAAAGCCGGCCGAGAGCCTGCAGGAGTACCTCACGAAGGGCAAGCAGATCTACGTCGAGGGGCGGCTGCAGACGCGCCAGTGGGACGACAAGGACGGCAACAAGCGCTATACGACCGAGATCAAGGCTGACCGCGTCACGCTGCTCGGCGGCGGCGGCAGGGGCGGCGGCATGGACCGCGGCGCGCCGCACCCGGCGGCCAGCCCCGACGAACCGCCGGCGGAACCGATCACCGACGACGATATTCCGTTCTAGGTGCCCTCTCGGCCGTACCGATCCTGGATCCGCACGACGTCGTCGAGCTCCGGAGTCGAGACTTCGAAAACGTCGCAGTCGTCGATGGCCGTCATCCGGTGCACGGTCTTCGGCGGCACGTGAATCGAGTCGCCGGGCTTCATCTCCCGTTTGGTGAGGAGCCCGTCGATCTCGATCTCGTACAGGAGCTTGCCCGAGTAGAGGTAGATCGTCTCGTCTTTCTGGTTGTGGTACTGCAGGCTCAAGGCGTGGCCGGCGTTGATGTGCAGGATCTTGCCGACGTAGCGGTCCGTCTTCGCCCAGTGAAGCTCGTAGCCCCAGGGCTTCTCGACTCGGGTCACCTCGCGCTCCTTCCTTCGTAGGCCCCGACGGCCTCGGAGACGAAGCGCTCGATCTCCTCGACCGAGCCGAGCGTCAGCGCCTTGGCCGCCACGCGCACCATGTCTCGGGCGCTCGTCTCGCGCACCACGCTGCGGGCGATCGCGATCGCGCCTGGCGTCATGCTGAACTCGCGAAGGCCGCATCCGATGAGCAGCTTCAGCGACAGCGGATCGGACGCCATCTCTCCGCACACCGAGACGGGAATCTTCTCCCGCGCGGCGGCGCGGCGAACCTGGCGCAGCAGGCGGAGCACGGCGGGATGCAGCGGTTCGTACCGGTTCGAGACGCGGTCGTCGGTGCGGTCCACGGCAAGCGTGTACTGAATCAGGTCGTTGGTGCCGATCGTGAAGAAGTCGGCCTCCTTCGCAAGGAGCGACGCCATGAAGGCGGCCGACGGCACTTCGATCATGATGCCGACAGGGACGGTGAGGTCGCCCGGCACTCGAGTCCCGAGCTCGTGGCGAGCCTCGAGGAGCAGCGCCCTGGCCGCCCTGACCTCCTGGGCCGACGAGACGAACGGAAACATGATCCGCAGCGGCCCGTGCGCCGCCGCGCGGAGCAGCGCCCGAAGCTGCGTCTTGAAGATGCGGGGCTGCGCGAGGCCGAACCGGATGCCGCGGAGCCCGGCATGGCCGCTCCGCTGCTCGTCCGGGAACCATCGCGCGTCGAGCGCCGCGTCCACGAGCGGCCGCGCGAGCTGGCTCTCGTCGATGTCGAAGGTCCGGATCGTGACCGGCCTGCCCGCCATGCGGTCTACGAGCTGCCGGTACACGTGGTACTGCTCGTCCTCGGCCGCCATGTCGGGCGGCCCTCCGACGAGCATGAACTCCGAGCGATACAGCCCGATACCCTCGGCCCCGGCGCTCAGCGCGGCTGACACGTCGTCGGATCGCTCGATGTTGGCGTGCAGCGCCACGGTCTCGCCGTCCAGCGTCTGAACAGGACCCTGGTCGTCGAGCGCGATGGCGACCGCCACCCTCGCCTGTGTCGCACGGCCCGCGGCGTGTTCGGCCTGTACCGGCGTCGGCGCGATCGTCACGTCTCCCGTTTCGCCGTCGACGATCACCGAGGCTCCCGCGGGCACGCGCCGACTGACATCGTGAAGCCCCACGACCGCCGGTACGCCCAGCGATCTCGCGAGGATGGCGGTGTGATACGTCCGGCTGCCCGCGTCGGTCGCGAACCCCTTGATCCGCGTCCAGTCGAGCTGAGCGACGACGGAAGGCGTCAGCTCGTCTGCCACGAGTACGCACGGCGTATCGAGGTCCTGCAGCCGATCCCGGGGCCCGCCTCTCTCTTCTCGCAAATTCCGCCGCAGCCGTCCGGCCACGTCGTGCAGGTCACCCTTCCGCTCGCGCAAGTACGGGTCGTTCACGCCGTCGAACACCGCGGCGGCGTCATCCAGCGCGCGTTGGACGGCCCACTCGGCGTTGACCCGATCCTCGCGCACGACGAGGGCCGCTCGTCCAACCAGAATAGGGTCGTCGAGCATCAGCAGCTGGGCGTCGAAGATGGCGGCGAGATCGGCGCCGCGGCTCTCGGCTATACGGGTGCGGATCTGCTCGAGCTGCTCACGAGACCGCCGTCGTGCCCGCTCGAGCGCGTCCAGCTCGCGCGCGACCCGATCAGCGCCGATCGGGAACCGGATGACCTGCGTCCGCTGGATGGCGACCAGCGCCGGGCCCACCGCCACTCCTGGCGAGACGCCGATGCCCTTCAGACGCTCCACGATTCCTCGCCGAATCCGGTTTCGACCAGTTCTATCAGGGCGTCCACGGCGGTGGCTTCATCCGGGCCGTCCGCGATCACGGTGATGGTGGACCCGCGGGACGCGGCCAGCAGCAGGATGCCCATGATGCTCTTGCCGTCCATCACCTTTGCGTCCCGGGCCACCTGAATCTGCGACTGGAACTGCGTGGCCAGGTGCACGAATCTCGCTGCGGCGCGCGCGTGCAGCCCGAGCGGATTCACGACCGTGGCGTCGCGTGTCGTCATGGCTCGCGCCGCGCGGCGGGCTTCTCCTTCTCCCCTCGCAGCAGATCGGAGGCAACCCAGATCGCGTGGCGCCCGTGCTCGCGGGCCTCACGCGCGGCCGTCAGCAGGTTCGCGCGCGGCCGCAGGTTCACGAGCTGGATCAACATGGGCAGGTTCACTCCCGTGATGACCTCCACCTTCCCTTCCGACAGGAACGGCATCGACAGGTTCGACGGCGTTCCTCCGAACATGTCCGTGAGAATGAGCACGCCGTCGCCCTGGTCCACTCGCGCGACTGCCTGCTCGATCTCGGTCCGGGCGTCCTCGGTGTCTTCGTGCCAGCCGATGGACACCGCCGCGAAGCCCGGGAGGTCGCCCACGATGGTCTCGGCGGCGTTGAGGAGCTCCGAGGCCAGTTGTCCGTGCGTGACAACGACGACGCCTATCATGACACGCCCGCGTCAGCCGTCGCGATGCTTCACCCGAAGCCGCACGCCCGCGGTCCCTTCGAGCGATCGCTTGAGCGCTTCGGCAACCATCACGGATCGGTGCTGCCCGCCGGTACAGCCGATGGCCACGGTCAGATAGCTCTTGCCCTCGCTGACATAGTGCGGAAGAGCAAAGCCCAGAAACGACGTGAGACGTGCGATGAACTCGCGCGCGACCGCTGAGCGGCGCATGAAGCGCACCACCTTGAGATCGCGGCCCGTGAGATGACGGAGCCGCTCGACGAAATGCGGGTTCGGGAGAAACCGGACGTCGAACACCAGATCGGCTTCGGCCGGGGCTCCGTACTTGAACCCGAAGCTGAGGAGGTTGACCACCATCTCGGCACGGGGCCCGTCCACGTGCGTCATCCTCACGAACGCCTCGCGCAGCTCGTGAACGGTCAAATTCGACGTGTCCAGGATCACGTCTGCGAGCGCGCGGATCGCGGACATCTTGCGCCGCTCCTCGTCGATGCCTTCCGCGACGGAACGATCCGGCGCCAGCGGGTGCGGCCTGCGCGTCTCGCTGAAGCGGCGGACCAGTGCCGCGCGGCTAGCCTCGAGAAAGATCAGCCGGGCCTCGAGACCTGGCAGCGCGCGGACCTTTCGATAGATGCGCTCGAACTGACCGAGGAACCCGGGCTCACGCACGTCAACGACGATCGCTACCCGGCCGAGCCCTGCCTGGCCGCGCGTACACAGCTCTGCGAGCGTGGGGATGAGCTGCGTCGGGAGATTGTCAACGCAGAAGTAGCCGAGATCCTCGAGGGCCCGGATGGCATGCGTCTTCCCGGACCCGGAAAGCCCCGTCACGATCATGAACCGCGAGGGAGCCGGCCCTTTCCGCTTCCTGGCCGGCGGCCGGGCGGCCCTGGCACGGCTTGCGTGCGCTGCCGCCATCGTCTATGCGTCCGGGTCGATGAGGCCCAGGTATCCGTCCGGCCGGCGGAACAACACCGTGATCGTATCGGTCCCCGAGTTACGGAACACGATGAAGGTGTCTCTCCCATCGTCCATCTCGACTGCGGCTTCCTCGAGAGACATCGGTTTCACGGCGTATCGCGTGCTGCGGATGATCCGCCGGCGCGGAGGAGCTCCGGCGGGGCCGCCCAGCGGGACCGCTGGCGGGGCAATCTCGGCGGGCGGCGCGACCACAGGTGTTGAACGGCGCTTGCGCCCGTTCAACTTGCCCTTCAATTTACGTGCCTGTTGATCGATCTTCGCGGCGGCGGCGTTCAGCGCAAGCTCGAGATCCGAGCCCGTCGCCTCCCCGTGCAGGAACCGCTCGCGCCGCGCGTGCAGCGTCACCTCGACGTGAATCCCCACGCGATCGCTCGTGAGCACCACGTGTGCGGACACCGCCCGATCCTTGAGCAGCCGAAGCGTGCGGGCGACCCGCCGTTCGACCAGCGCGCGCGTTGCCGGGGTGAGTCTGTAGTGCCGTCCTGTCAGTTCGAGACGCATAAGCGGCGCGTGCGGGCGTTCACGCCCGGACGCGGCCCTCAGTACAGAACCTTGCGTTGATTGGATGTCGGGATCTTGAGCTCTTCCCGGTATTTGGCAATCGTCCGGCGGGCAAGCTCGAGCCCCTCACGCTGCAGGATGCTGACGATCTTCGAGTCGCTGAGCGGCTTCACCGGATCCTCCTGCTCGATGATCTTCCGGATGCGCTGCTTGATGGTCACCGACGAGACCGCCTCGCCGTAGGAGCTCGAGATGCCGCTGTGGAAGAAGTACTTCATCTCGAAGACGCCCTGCGGGGTGTGCATGTACTTGTTGTTCACGACCCGGCTGACCGTGGACTCATGCATGCCGATGTCGTTCGCCACGTCGCGGAGCACGAGCGGCCGCAGGTACTCGATGCCGTGATCGAGGAAGTCACGCTGGAAGTTGATGATGCTCGAGGCGACTTTGTGGATCGTCTTCTGTCGCTGCTCCACCGACTTGATCAGCCACAGCGCCGACCGGAACTTGTCCTTCACATACGCACGGGTCTCGTCGGTATTCTCCGCTGCGTTCTTGTCCAGCAGACGGCGATACACGGGACTGATGCGCAACTGCGGCAATCCTTCCTCGTTGAGGACCGCCACATACTGATCCTCGACCTTCATGACGTAGACATCCGGGATGACGTACTGGGACTGCGAGGGGTTGTAGCGGCTGCC
>DASTDQ010000450.1:0-3158 GCA_035710305.1 Vicinamibacterales bacterium
GAAGGCGTACTTCGCCAGGACCGAGAACTCGAGTGACCGTATCACCTGCTCGACGATCTCGTCCAGTCGAGAGGCCTCGAGCACCAGCCCCCAGAGCTCGTGGTTGCCGTTCTCGCCGGCAAGCTCGCCCGGGGGGACCTCCTTGAGAGCCGTCAGCAGGGCCGTCTCGCTCAGCCCATCCCGCTGCTGCAGTTTCTGGAAGATATTGTTGGCCCGTACGACCGCGTACTGAATGTAGGGTCCGCTCTCACCCTCGAAGCTGAGCGCCTCGTCCAGATCGAAGGCGATCACCTTGCCCCGCGAGAACTTGATGAGGAAGTAGCGTACCGCCGCGATGCCGATGAGGCCGGCCGTTCGCGCCACCTCGGCTTCGGGCAGCTCGGGGTTCCGCTTGGAGACCTCGGTGCCAGCCTTCCGGATCACCGTGTCCAGTAGATCGTCGGCCTTGACGCCGAGCCCTTTCCGGCCCGACACCTCGACAAACGGCCGCTTGGCGTCTTCCGAGTCGGGCGGCGGAGCGAAGCCGAGCTCACGCGCGGTTGCATGCGACAGCGCCACCATCTCGTATGAGAAATGGTGCGAGCGCTCGGCGCCTTCCGGATGTCCCACCGCGATGAGCGCCTGCTTCAGCAGCTTCTGCAGGTACGACTGGCGGACGTCGATGACGTTGTAGACGTAGGACGCCCCGCCGTACGCGGGGTGCTCCGCCGCGCCGTCCGTGCTGGAGGTCGCCCACAACGGCCCGTGCGGGCGGGGCGCGAAGACGCGATACTGAAAGTCCCGCCCGAGCAGCCCGAGCTTCCAGAACTGATAGGCGATGTCCTTGCCCACGTACGTCACGACGCCGTTGGACCGGACGATCACCTTCTCTCGTTCCTCCGCGTCTTCGTCAGTGTCCCGCTCGGGCTCATTGGGAGTTGGAAGTTGCGAGTTGGGAGTTGCCTCGACGTCCTCCTGAATGGGCATCACCCAGCAGCCCGCCAGGCGCCCGTCCTGACGAAGATACACAGCCCCTTTTGCCTTGAGCACCTCGAACGCCTGGGCCCAGAACTTCAGGCGCAGGATGTCGCCTTCCCACGTCAGCAGGTCGTAGTCCACGTTCATCCGCGCCATCGTCGCGAGGTGGCACCGGACGATGCGATCGGCGATGAACGCGGCGATCGCGGCGTTTTCATTGCCGCCGTGCTCGATGTCGTGGAGGGTCCGTGCTCTGACGTCCCCGCGCGCCTTGTCCTGCCCGTACCACTCGGTCACCCGCGCGTAGAGATCCCAGCAGTAGTAGTCGAATCGCGTGGTGTCGGCGATCGCACGAACCTCTTCGAGCGTCTTGCCCTCGAGGACGCGGAAGCCGACGACGACGTCGGCCACCTGCACGCCCGTGTCGTCGATGTAGTTCTGGACCTCGACGGGCACGGAATTGAACCGGAGCACGCGCACCAGCGTGTCGCCGAGCGCGGCGTTGCGCAGGTGCCCGATGTGGGCCGCCTTGTTCGGGTTGATGGCCGTGTGTTCGACGATCGCCTTGCCCGCATCGCTTCGCGCCTGCGGCGCCGAAGGGCCCAGGCGCTGCAGCAGAAACGCGGGACGTTCCAGGAAGAAGTTGAGATACCCGTTGGGCGCGGCCGTCACCTGGCGAACGCCCTGAAGGGCGCCGAAGGCGCCGGCGATCTCCTGCGCGATCGCGCGCGGCGCCTTCCGGAGCCGGCGGGCAAGCTCGAAGGCGGCCGGCGTGCCCAGGTCCCCCAGATCGCGATTCGGGGGAGAGTCGAGCACGAGCGGCGGCAGCGACGCCGGATCGAGCGAGTACAGCGATGCAAGGATGCGCGAGAGGTGGTCGCGGAGTTGTCTGTGGACGGGGAGGATCATTCAGGTGTCACGGTCAGCGATTTGCGATTGGCGTTCGAGGTGCGGTACCCTTTCAGCCGCCGGCCATACGGTGTCCACGCTTCCGGATCAATCTCTCTATCTCAGACGCTCGAGTGCAGCGTCGACGCACAGGCCTCGATTCTACTCTGCAAACTCGCTTGTGTTGGGGGGACTCCGGCCAGCGCGACGCTGACGAGACGGCCGCTCGTGCTCACACAAATCTTGCCGAAATCACCGACACAAGCGAGCTCCGGGGTTAGTGTATGACCGATGCGGCAGTAGGGCGTCTGCTCGTCGCAAGCCTGCACCAGAGTATCGCGGACCTGCTGCCGATGCGGCTCGAGTTCTACGAGTCGTGGCTCAACCCCTCGGGGTTGCGCGAGGGTCGCATCGGGATTGCGCCCCTCATCGCGGTCATGAGCTTCCTGCGGCTCGAAGGCGAGCCGTACCATCTGATCACCGCGCGCGCCGGGGAGTACACCGCCGAATGGACTGTGGCCGACCTGTCGCGTCCGTACAAGCGGTTCGTCCTCGCCATGCCGCCGGCCATTCGCAAGCGAATGGTCGTCAGCGTGGCGGAGTGGATGGTGCAAAGCACCTACGGCGCCACCAGCATCACGGTGCGCTGGCGGCAGTTGCGCGGGACGATCGCGCTGCGCGGCTCGCTCTTCTGCGAGGTACGCGACAAGGTCGATCATCCGCTGTGCGAGTTCTACGCCGCCGCGTTTCGCCGCCTGATGACGCTGTTCCAGCTCGAGGCCGACGTCGTGACCGAGCAGTGTCACGCCAGCGGGGCGAGCCACTGCGCGATGGCGCTGACGATGAGGCCCGCGGGCCGTTCCTGATCTTTCCGGACCCGCGTCTTCGTGACTTTCGCGGCGAGGGGAGGTTTCTCCTCGCTCGACGATCCGGCTCGTGTTAGAATGCACGAGGCCGATGATGTCGGATGACGGTGTTCGCGAGATTCAGCTGAACGGTAAGCAACTCGTCTTCATGTTCATGACGGTCACCGTGGCGGCCGTCGTGATCTTCCTGTGTGGCGTCATGGTCGGGCGGGGAGTCGACACCGCCCGGGCCGTTTCGATCGCCGAATTGCCGGCCGAGACCGGCGTCGATCCGACGTCGGGGGCATTCACCTCTCCCGCGCCCGCGACCGACGCCGCTGCCAGCACGCCGTTGTCCACGCAGGACGATCTGAAGAATCTGACCTACGCGCAGCGGCTCGAGGCGCCTGAACCTCCACCCGAGCCTGCCGCGGAACCTGCCATCGTGCCGGTTCCGGCCGTCGCCGG
>DASTDQ010000451.1:0-9877 GCA_035710305.1 Vicinamibacterales bacterium
CCGCGCGGCAAGCAGGATCGGGAGCAGTAGTGGATCGAGCCGGGTCCAGGCCGGGCGCGCGAGGTCGTCGCGCGTGAGAACGTCGACCTCGCAGCCGACGCTGCGGAGGTGGCTCGCCCTGTCCGACACGGAACGGTACACGGCGGTTCGCCTGTCGGCCGGGGCGTGTGTCGCAATCAGGATGCGAAGGCTCATTGCACGACGTTCTCGAAGAGCTGCAGGAGCTGCTGGACGTGAAGGTCGAAGTTGAAGTCGGCCGACCGCTTTCCCGCGCCTTCAGCGAGGCGCGCGTGAATGGCAGGATCGCGGAGCGCAGCCACGATCGCAGTCGCCAGGCCCTCCACCGTCGGCGGATCCCCGGGCGCAAGAATCCCGTTCACGCCGGACGTCAGCCATTCCGAAACGCCGCCGACGTCGAAGGCCACAGCCGGTACGTGATGGCGTGCCGCTTCAAGGCCGACGAGAGCAAGCGGCTCGGGCCACAAGCTGGGAAGCACCAGGAGGTCCGACTGCGCGTACAACCCCTCAATCGCGTCGCGCTCGATCCACCCTCGAAATTCGGCCCGGATCTTCGATTCGCCCTCACAGAGCCTCGTCGCTAACGATTCCCACGCCGTGCGCTCCGGACCATCGCCGGCGAATGTCAGCTGGAGGGCCTGTCCCAGCCGGCGCGCGACGTTGGGGAGCGCCTGCAGCAGCTCGGCTCCGCCCTTCAGCCGATCCATCCGCCCGACAAACAGCAGGCGCCACGGCTGGTCCTTGCTCCGAAGGGTGCCGAAAGAGCGGTGGCAGGCCTTCAGGTGCGCACCGTATCTCACGTTGACCACGCGTGAGGGAGCCAGCCCGTGCTTCACATACTCCTGCTGCATGTGGGTGGAGTGCGTCACGATGGCGCGGTACCGCGCGAGCAGCTCAAGCCGGTCGTGCTGAAGACGAAACTGCCGGACCATCGTCACGGGGCTCAATCCACCACACCGTCGCGGGTAGTACGCGAGGAGACACTGCCAGCCAAATCTCCGGCTGCAGGGAGTGACGACTGGATTTGCAAAAGTCTTGAGGCCGCTGATGCAGGTGCCGTAGTAGTCATGGGCAAAGAACACGGCCGGCGCAACCTCCAAGGCCCGCTTTTCAACGAACGGGTCGAGCAGACCGTGGGCGTAGAGCAGATCGGGCTGCCACTCTCGCAACGCATCGATCGCAGGCTCGAGTCCCAGCGTTGAGACCGACCATATCGGTGCGGCGGCCGGAACGGGAAGGATGCCGTGCTCGGACGGTCGATCCACCTCATGCCAGAGCGCAACGTCGTGGCCTGCAGTCCCAAGCGCAGGCATCACCGTGCTCAGGTACGTTCCCGTGCCTCCGAAGCGGCGGTTGCTCCAGTTGAGAATCGCTATGCGCACGGGTCGGCTCGCCGTGGCAGGCGTCTGGTTACAACGACGACGTTGTCGCTGAACAGCCGCCCGCGCAACAGGCCAAAGCTAATGGTCTGCCAGCGTAGCGCGGTCACTCGCGGCACTGCGCCGTCGTTGGTGTACGAGAAGCGTGGCGGCTCGAAATCGGCCTCCTTGCATAGACGCTCCATGTCTCGTCGAAGCAGGGCTGTGAGGTGGGCCGGGTAGCTCTCATCCAGAAACGCGACGTGGTGGCCACGAACGATCAACGCCGCCAGCGACCTGATGCTCTCCTGATTCGGCGTGGTCAGCAGCAGATAACCGCCTGGCCGCAGCAGGCGTGAGAACTCCCTGAACACCGCGCGGGGATTCTCGAGGTGCTCGATGACCTCAGTGGAGACAATCGCGTCGAAAGACTCGTCCCCGCAAGGAAGGGGCAGGTTCAGGTCAGCCTGGATCCAGTTGACCGAGTCCGGAAGCCTCTGCGGCCTCGGCAACAGGTCCGCTCCGGTCAAGATACCGACTGGGCCCTCCGCGCTGAGTCGTTGGATGAATGTCCCAGTACCCGCACCGAACTCCAGCACGCGACCCGTGAGGTGGAGCGTCTGCGCGGCACGAAGCGCCGCACGGTAGATCGCGTCGCTGCTGGCGCCTAGCGTCGCCTGCGCCGCAATCGTCCGTCGCTCTAGGAGCGCCTGCGCCACACCTGCTTCAGACACTCACCCAGCTCTCAGTGTGTTGACCACTCGATCGACGGAAAAGCTCTGCAGATACACCTGGCGACTCCGCGCACCCACCTCGCGCCGGGCGTCGACATCGGTGAGCAGCCCGCAGGCCGCCAACGAAAACCCGTTTGGATCGTCGACATCGACGAGGACCGTCGCCCCCGTCTCGCCCCACAGCGCCTCGGTCAGGTGACCGGAGGTCGTCACTACGGGACGACCCATGGACAGGCAGGCCATTGCGCTCGTCCGACGCGACGTGATGCCATCGGGATACGGCTGCACGAAGAGATCGCACGCCTGCAGATGGCTGGCGAGGGATGCAGCAGGCACATAACCAGCGGCGTGGACGCGCGCGGCCCACGCGGGATGCCGGCTCGCGAGCCGGGTGCGAAACGCCTCACTGCTCGCGCCGATCAGAAGAAGGGCTGGCCGCGTAGCGCTGTTCATGATTGCGGGCAGACGTTGCTCGAGCAGCTGCGTCACGTCCGGACCATACGAGCCGAAGTGCCCGACGAGCGGTTGGCCTTGACTGGCGTAGCGCTGTCGAACCCGCAGGTCTTGCCCGGCCACCTCACTCACACACCCTGGAATCGGGAGCCAGTCGATCCGAATGCGATGACCGAGCGCAAAAGGGCGCAACATGGGTTCCCACGCGGGAATGGCGACCCCGACGCGTCTGGAGGCAGCGAGCAGGACGATGGTCATCACGCGATGCACGAGAGCCACACAGATGTGTCGAAGCCGGCCTTGCCGGAACGCAAGAAACGGCTCGTGCACCATCAGCTCGATCCGATCGCCCGCGCGCGCGCGCGCCGCCAGCCAGAAACAAAACCACAGATTCATCGAGCGGTACCCGTAGCCGTGTGGTACCCACTGGACCAGAATCCGCCGCGGCGACGGGAACTGGTCCAACCGCGCCCCGAGCTTGCGAAGATCGGAAGGCCGGAACCGGCCGGGATCAGGATGGACGCGTACGCCAGACGCCTCGCTGGTCTCCCGGGCGGCCGACGTCCACACGTGAATCTCTTCTCCGGCACGGGCGAGCGCTTCGGCAACCTGACGCGTGTAGTCGGCGACGCCGCCGACGTCGGGTGGGTACTCGCTCGACAAGATGTGAAGGCAGTTCATGGGCGCAGAGCGCCGTGGGACACGATCTCGCCGGACTGCGTGGACCGTGCCGGTACCGCGGCCCCGTAGATGTCGAGACATCGACTCACGACGACAGGCCAGGTAAATCGTTCGACGACGCGCTGCCGGCCGGCCACGCCCATCGCCCGCGCCTCGTGGGGATGCGCCTGGAGCCAGGCCAGGCGGTCCCTCAGCGAGGCGGGATCGTTCGGTGGAACGACGAATCCCGAGACGCGATCGACCACGATCTCCGGCATGCTCGCCACGCGCGTGCACACGGCGGGGATGCCGCAGGCCATGCCTTCGAGCAGCGTCTGGCCGAGCAGCTCGGGGACGGAGGTCTCCTGCCCGTCCTCGGTGCGGTAGACGCTCGGCAGGACCACGCACAGCGCCCGCCGGTACTCGCGCACGAGCGCCTCGTCGTCGAGACCGTGACGGAACGCCACGGCCTTTCCCCGAGCCTCGTTCGCAAGACGTTCCTTCGTCGCTCGGTCAGGCTCGGGCCCGACGATGGTCAGCGACATGCCATCGGGAATCGCTCGAATCAGATCGACCACTCCTTTGTGCGGCAGGAGACGGCCGACGAACAGGACCCCGCCATCGCGCGGCACGCGCGAGTCGGGCGCGAACCTCTCGACGTCCACACCGCCGCCGATCACGTGGGCGTGCGCGTTCCGGCCGTGACCGTGAATCCGGCGGCTGTACTCGCTGAGGTGCAGATGACCGTGGAACCAGCCGTCGGTGGAGACGTAGGCCGACACGTCCCAGCCTCCTCCGCCGAGGTCGCTCACGAACGCGTGACGCCTCGTGAGGCGGCACCAGGCTGCAACGGCACTGCTCGCGAGCACGTGCTGCTGATGACAGTGGACGACGTCGGCTTCCCGAAGCTCGCGAAACAGGCTGACGCTGAACGGGTTGGTGCGCTGCCCTCGAACGAGCCATGGATGGCCGACGACCCTGACCTTCAGGGCACCGTCGGTTTCCTCGCGGTGCTCGTCCCCGAAGCTGACGAGCGTCGTCGGCACGACGCCGGCCATGCTGCGCGCGAGCTCCAGGGCGTAGCGCTCCGCGCCGCCGACCACGCCGCCGGGCCCGAACAACGCCGGAACGACATGAGCGACCCGCACGACTACTCGACCACCTCAACAGGTTCTTGCCCGCATCCGACGTTGCATCGCATGACGGCCAGTGCTCACTGGCTCTGGGTCAACGGCTGCCCTGTCAACCGTTTCAGGGCTCCCCGCGCGCTCGACGTCCACGGACGAATCACCGCGGCCAGCGATGGCCCCAGCGGCGGAGTGCGCATGAAGGAAAGCATCGTCACGAGGTACGCAACGGCGGCGGCCGCCGCGGCGATGATCAATCCCGGGAGTCCCTGCACCGTCCACGTGGAAAGAAACGCAGCCACTCCACCAAGCAGCAGCGACAGGCGCGCCAGCCATGGCCAGAGCGGCGTCAGGAGCGCCAGCGGCGAGACCTCTTCTTCGCGTGCGAGCGCCCTCAGGTTGCTGGGAAGGCTCACGAGACAAGTGGCAATCAACGGCCCGAACGCCGCGCCATACAGACCAAACCGCGGCACAAGGAGCAGCATGACAGCCACGCTCACCGCGCCCTCGGCAATCGTCGTCACGGCCAGGCGGCGCTCGTTGCCGAAGCAGAACAGCGCGTACACCGCCGTCACGTTGATGTGGCGCAGCAGCATGCTTCCAAGAAGCAGCGCCGTAAGCCCGATTCCGGCAAACTGCGCTTCGCCGACCCACCAGGCCACGAAGGCCTGGTTGACCATGAGCACCGCCGTCACGATGGCCCCGCTCCCCAGCAGCATCACCTGCGTTAGGCTTTTCGAGACCTCGAACAGCCGATGCCGCGGAGCAGATGCGCGCAGTTCGCTCAGCGCCGGCAGCGCGAGCTGCATGAACATCTGCGGCTGGTTCGAGAGCATCGTGAGAAGCTTTCCAGTGCACACGTACGGCACGACGGCCGCCGGTCCGAGCAGCTTGCCGATCACGACGAGGTCCGTACCGGAGAGAAGAACCTGTGCCAGTTGACCGACGCTGATCCACACGCTTCGTCCGAATTGCTGGCGGACGAGCGATAGCGTCATCGACGGCAGACGTCGCGGCACGACGTCCGGGAAGACGCGAGCCAGCCTCATCCACGGCAGCACGACCGATACCGCTTGCGTGGTCACCCAGCCCAAAGCCAATGAATAGAGCCCGAACCCGGCGATCACGCCGCCGACGGTCGTAGCTGTTCCGGCGGCCCATGAGACCAGCTGTACGATGCCGACAAACGCGAGGTCCTGCAGCCCCTGGAGCACCGCGACAAAGACGCGGAACGGGAACGCGACGACAAACGTGATGACGACGACGCTCAGCGGCCCGCGAAGCGGAGACCACTCGGCGGGAAGGAGCCACACGACGATGGCCGAGGCGAAGGCGACGGAGGGAAGTTGATAGAGGACGAGGCGCCCTGCCTGCCCGATGAGCTCGTGCAGGGCCGTCAGCCGGTCTGCATCGGGACGACCCGACGCGCCGGCGACATCGCGAGGTATTCGCGCGACGACGCCGAGGTCCAGCAGACTGAGATAGACGACCACTTGAGTGCCGAGCAGCCACAGGCCGTAGTCGTGCGATCCGAGCCGACCGAGCAGGTACGGGGTCAACCACAGCCCGACCAGGATGGTGCCGGCGGTGTGCAGGTATCCCAGGCTCAGCCCTCCGAGCAGACGCTGGACTCGCCCGCTACGCACGAGAAAACCTCGTCGCACCAAAGAGCGCGCCAGTCACCGCCCAGAACTGAATTCCGAGCTGCGTGTTGAACGCGGGTCCAGTGAGACACAGCATCACGATCGCGAGCTGCGCACACAGCAGCACCGCGGCGAGATCCCGCAGGCGTACGGCCGTTGCCTTCACGACGATCCGGTAGCTGTAGACCAGGGAGGTGGCGAGCGCGCCGGCATGGAGCACGAGGAGAGGCAGGCCGCCGTCGAGCAACCAGCCTGTGGGTTGAACCTCCACGTGGATGGGCGGGGCCTGCCACATGGTGGAGTCCCCGAACAGGACCTGCATCATGCCCCACCTGCCCAGGCCCGCACCCAGCGGAAACTCGTACAGCAGTTCGGCCATCGTGTAGCGCAGGACCGAGCCGCGACTTTCCTCGAAGGTGCGAAAGAGGCCCCCGTCCACCAGTCCGAGAAAGCGGTCCGTCACGGCCTCACCGCCGACCGACACCGCCCAGACATACGCACACGCAAGCAGACCGGCGCCCGCCACGATGCCGAGCGTGCCTTCGGCTGTTCTCCCCTGCCGGAAGCGCAGAACCGCCGCCACGCCGACGCTGGCCACCGCAAGCAGAGACAACGCACGCACGTGGGTGAGAAACAGCACGGTCATGCCGATCGCTCCGCCCGCGAAGCACACGGCGTTGACGAGCCAGGTTCGTTGTCGCTGAGCAGCCAGCGTCAAGCCAAGGATCACGGTCATCATGCCGGCGACGGACGCGCCACCAGGGAGGTCGCTGAGGCCGGGCGGCCGGATGATCGGGCGGCCGTCCGCGCCAACGTAGGTGAGCGAACTGACGATGTCGGGATTCAGGGCCTGGGCCAGCTGACTGAATTCAGGCGGCAGGAACAGGTCAGGAAAGTAGACCTGGAGAATTCCCATCGTCGAGCCGACGAAGCTCGACGCGAAGAACACCCAGACGAGCATCTCGAGGCGCGCTTCGTCTCGAACGGCGCGAGACATCCAGAACGCGGGAGCCGCGATGCAGATCTGAAAAACGATTTGACCGACGCCGGCGACCAGGTGCGTCGTGGACTGAAGCAGGTTCAGCGTCAGGAGGGCGAAGCACGCAACCAGCCACTTCGCGCTCGCCGAAGTCGGTTCACCCGTTGCACGCCGGAAGTAGTAGACGAGCGCGGCGCCGCTGACGACGTAGGGCAGCGCACGGATATACAGGCGATATCCCTGCGCGCCAGGCAGGAAGAGCACGGCGCCCCACAGCAGCTGGATCGCGATGAACAGCTCCGGCCAACCCCAGCGCTCGCGAGCGCCCTCGGTGACACCTGGCGCATAGGGACGAACGCCGACGAGGGGCGTAGCGCTATACGGGGGCGACTGAGTCTGCATGCACCTCAGCGAGCTCGAGGAGAAGGCTCTCGTAGCCGTCGAGCATCCGGGCCAGCGAGTAGTGCTGCGAGCGATGCAGCCCGGCTTCGGTCAGCTCCGCGCGCCGTTCTCTGTCAGCGAGTAAACCTGAAAGAGCGTCTGCGAAGTCCGAGTCGGCAGGCATGAGACCGTACGCGCCATCACCGAGGACCTCTTCACTCCCCGGGTTCCTCGACGCCACGACGGGGGTGCCGCACGCCATCGCCTCGAGATAGGGAAGGCCGAAGCCCTCGTATGTGCTCGGGGAGGCGTACACCCAGGCCTCGCGATAGAACGCCGCCAGCTGCGAGTCGTCAACGCCCGTGACGTAGGTCACGCCCGGACTCTCAGGCCCCGTAGAGCCGACCATCGTCAGCGTGGCCCCGGGATGACGCGCGCGCACGTGCGTCGAGAAGGCTTCGAGAAGGAACCGACCACGCTTCCGCCCGTCGAGCGATCCGACGAACAGGACGGATGGCTGGCTGGTACGAGATTCGGGCCAGGGCTTGAAGATCGCGCTGTCAACGCCGTGCGGAATCACCCGGCGCACGAACGGATTGTCACGCCTCGTGTTCTCGCTGACGGCCACGACGCCGTTCTGGCAGAGAGCCGTCAATAGCTCCTGAAGGAAGACACCCGACTGAAGCACGAAGCGTCCGACAGATGCGGCCGACCGCGCTTCGCCCGCGGCGCTGCCGTGCATCACGCGGAGTACGGGCCTTCCGGTCAGAGGCGCCAGCAGGCTGTCGCCGTGCATGACGATGGCATCGAAGTCCCGGTAGTCCGGCAGGATCGCGAGCAGGTTCCCCAGGTATCCCATCGTCGCGCGGCGGCCGACCCAGGTGTCCACGAACCGTTTCCATGGCAGGACGTTGACGTCGTACGCCGCGCCTTCAGGCCGCGGGTCGTGCGTGAACACCGTGACGTCGTGACCGCGCCGCGCCAGGCCCTCGGCCAGCGTGTGGGCAGCGCGTTCGATCCCTCCACGCCGCTCGCGGGCAGTGGGGAGACGGTAGCTCACCATTGCCAGCCGGAGTCGCGGGCGTGCCCCTCTCATCTCAGGTCCACTTCCACGGGGCGCGTAGCGGCACGTTGACGCAAGGCGGCGACGGCTAGCACGGTCTGAATCTGTCGCAGCTGACGTGGGGCGTGACACAGCCGCTCCGGTCGACGTCGTGCTTCGAGACCGATCCGCGCACGGAGATCGCTGTCCACGATCAGGCGCTGCAACGCAGAGGAGACTGCGGCGGCATCGCCCGGTCTCGTCAGCATGCCGCACGCGCTATCGACGATTTCGGCAACGCCACCAACTCCGCTGGTCACAATCGGGAGCCCGGCGTGCTGGGCTTCGATGAACACGAGACCGAACGGCTCGGGTGCCGTGTTCGGCTGGCAGAAGACATCGGCGGACGCCAGCACCGCAGGAATGTCTCGCCTCTCGCCTGTGAATCGAACGCGGTCGGCGATGCCACTCATGGCGGCTATCCCCTTCAATTCCTCCGCGTAGCGAACTTCCTCGCGACGTTGGGCTCCTCCCACAATCCAACACGTCCACCCAGGGACGTCGCTGAGCGACTTCAGTGCCGAAAGGAGCACCCGGTGTCCTTTCCACGGCTCGAAACGACTGACCTGAACGATGACGACGTCAGTTGGCGCCGTGTTCAGCTCCTCGCGAAGTCGAGACCTGGCCGACAGGCTGACTCCGGTGTCGTCGTGCCGTACCGGGTAGTACACGTATTCAGTCGGAACGCGCCCAAGCCATTCGGCCGCGCGCTCAACGCTGAAACGACTGTTACAGATTGCCAGGTCCGGCTGATTCAGTCTCGAGAGCCGTTCAACCCAGTGCCGACCATCGCCGGCCATGTGCAACCACATCACGACCGGCAGCCTCGCGCGTCGAACGACCGAGCCAAAGACAACCACGTTCCATGGCTGATGGCACACGACGACGTCATAGACTTCACGACGTAGAAGACTGTTGAGGGCCCGCCTGGCTCGAATCACGGTGTGTGGGCGACTGAGCCTCACCTGCCCCAGCACGTGAGGCGTGCACCCAAGAGCAGCGAGTTCCTCGCTGTGGCGTCCCTCGAAGCACACCGCAAATGCCGACGTCATGCCGGGGGCGGCCTTCGCCTCGCGGACGAGCGTTGCGAGAAACGTCTCGACGCCCCCGTACATGTTCCCGCTGTTAATGTGCAGGACGCGCATCACCGCGCGGGCGACAACTCCTGGTAAATCGGTGTCAACTCGATCGCCACTCGCGTTCGCGTGAAGCACCGCTCGGCTGTCGCCCGGCCGGCCGCGCCCAGCCGGTGCCTCAGGCCACAGTCTCGCGCGAGCTCCTCGATGCGCGCGGCAAGCGCCGGCGCGTCGCCGGGAGGATGCGTCAGCGCGTTCGTTCCCGGCTCGGTGAACTCGATCGCACCGCCGGCCTGACTCACGATCACGGCCTTACCGCAGGCCATGGCCTCTGCAATCACCAGCC
>DASTDQ010000452.1:0-2730 GCA_035710305.1 Vicinamibacterales bacterium
CGGGCGCGGATCTCATCGCCGATGCTCTCGTCCAGCGTCACGTTGTTCCTGGTCTTGACGAACAGCGGCATGAAGAACCCGCCGCCGGGAAGATCCAGATTGACGATGAGCGAGTCTTCGACGGCCGGCACGCCGAGAAGCGAGCGGTAGACCTCCGCCGTGCCGATGCGCACGCCGTGGCGATTGAGCGTCGCGTCTGAGCGGCCGAGCACGAAGCAGCCGCCGCGCGCGTTCACGCGGAAGAAGTCGCCGTGGCGCCAGATGCCGGGATACTGATCGAAGTACGACTCCAGATACCGGCTGCCATCGGTGTCGCCCCAGAAGCCGACGGGCATGGACGGCATCGGCTCGGTGAGCACCAGCTCGCCCACCTGATCGACGATCGCCTTGCCACGCTCGTCGTAGGCGTACGCCGCCACACCCAGCTGACGCGCCTGGATCTCCCCCGCGTAGATCGGCAGGTTGACCACGCCGCCGACGAGTCCGGTGCAGATATCGGTGCCGCCGCTGCCGGAGTGCGCCCACAGGTCTTTCTTCACGTTCTCGAAGAACCAGTTCTGGCACTCGGCGGTGACCGGCGAGCCCGCGAGCACGATCGTTTCGAGAGATTCGAGCGCGAAGCGTTCCCTGGGCACGATGCCGGCCTTCTCGAGGATGGCCTGGTAGCTGGGGCTGGCGCCGAACAGGTGCGCGCCCGTGTCGTCGGCGAGCTTCCAGAGCAGGTCGGGCGAGGGCCACGCCGGGTTGCCGTCGTAGAGCACGGGCACGACGTCCACGATCAGGCTGCTCGCCAGGAAGTTCCACATCATCCAGCCCGTGCTCGTGAAGAAGAACATCCGCTGGCGGGGATGCATGTCCATGTGGAAGTGGAACAGCTTCAACTGCTCAATGGTGATGCCGCCGTGGCAGTGGATGATCGGCTTGGGAAGGCCGGTGGTGCCGGACGAGAACAGAATCCACAGCGGATGCGCGAACGGCACCTGCTCGAATTGAAACGCCTCGCGGCCCGGATCGGGACCCGCGAGCACGTCCGGCCACAAGAGCGCGCCCGGGGTGATGGGCGTCCGATCGGCCAAGTCCAGATACGGAACGTGAACCACGTGCGAGAGCGTCGGGAGCTGACCGATGATTTCGCGGACGTCGGAGCGCCTGTCGAACGGCTTGCCCCCGTAGCTGTAGCCATCGACACAGAACATGAGCTTTGGCGCGAGCTGCGCGTAACGATCGAGCACTCCGCGCGTGCCAAAGTCGGGACCGCAGCTCGACCACACCGCGCCGATGCTGGCGGTCGCCAGCATTCCGACGATCGCTTCGGGCGAATTCGGCAGATACGCGACAACGCGATCGCCCGGAGCGATGCCGAGCGCGCGCATGCGCGTGGCGAGCACCCGCACCTGGCGCGCCAGCTCGGGCCACGACAACGCGTCCAGCGGCCGTCGCTCGGACAAGTACAGCAGCGCGTTCTCGCCCGGGCGCTCGTGACGCAGCGCATGCTGGGCGTAGTTGAGCGCGGCGCCGGGAAACCACTCGGCCCCCGGCATGGTCCGTTTCCCGAGCACGCGGGAGGGCGGCCTCGAGAACTGCAGGCCGCAGAACTCGGCAATCGAGCTCCAGAACGCCTCGAGGTCAGAGACCGACCAGCGCCACAGCGCCTCGTAGTCGTCGAAAGTCAGGCCGCGACCGGCGAGCCAGCGCAGGTATCGAGTGAGATGCGAACGTTCGACGCGCGACGCCGACGGAGTCCAGAGCAGCGAGCCCTCTTCGACCTTCATGCAGAGATCAGTCTACTGGACGGTTTCAACTGGAAGAGTACCGCGAACAACGAGCTTCGAGCCGGGGGCTCCGGCCCAACAAGGCGGGTCCCTCGCCGTGTTACGTGTTAGGATTCGCGCATGAAACAGATGCTTCTCGGCGGTGCAATCCTGGCGATGGTGGCAACCGTGCATGCCGCGCCACAACAGGGCGACGGGAACCGTCCTGCGGATCAGCCAGCGCCGCGCACGGCGGACGGCCGCATCGTCATCGGCGCCACGCCGACGCAGAAGGGTGTGTGGATCGGCGGCAATCTCGGCTTCTGCAACGCCAACAGGGCGCCAGCGCCGGCGTCTCTCAATCCAGGCGCCACCGGGGGCCCGGGCGCCGTCACTCCCCCGGCACCTGCGGGTGCGGGACCTGCGGGCGCAGGACCTGCGGGCCAGGCCGGTCGTGCCGGAGGGCGAGGCCGTGGCGCGGCCGGGCCCTGCACGCCGGTCCCCTACATGGAATGGACCCTGGCGGTCTCCGACGATCGCCGTCGAAACGAGCTCGAGCCGCACACGCGCTGCAAACCGTCCGGCGGGCCCCGCCAGTGGCTGACGCCGTACGGCGCCGAGTTCCTCGAGCTGCCGGAGCAGAAGGTGGCCTACATCTTCGACATCGGCGGCCCGCACACCTACCGCACGATATTCATGGACGGCCGTGCCCATCCGAAGGATCTGGCGCCCAGCTTCTACGGCCACTCGATCGGCTGGTGGGAGGGGGACACGCTGGTCGTGGACACGGTCGGCTTCAACGAGGGCTTCTGGATCGATCGCGGCCAGCTGCCGCACACCGACAAGCTGCATCTGATCGAGCGCTACACGCGCACGTCGCTGACGTCGATGCGATACGAGCTGACCATCGACGACCCCGCCGCCTACAAGGCGCCGTTTACCGCGACGTCGAACCTGCGATGGGAGAACGGCACCGAGC
>DASTDQ010000453.1:0-10134 GCA_035710305.1 Vicinamibacterales bacterium
GCCAGCTTCTGAATCGTCACCAGCGCGTTGGCGACCTCGCGATAGCCGTTGAGCGCCGCCTTCTGGTAGCCCGCCAGCGCGGCGTCGAATCGAGCCTGCGCCGCCTCGGCGTTCCTCCGCAGGCGTCCTCCCTGGAAGACCGGCTGCAGCAGCCCGGCGCCGATGGACCAGACGCCGCCGTCGCCGCCGAGGAACGAGACGAGATCCCCGCTCACGCCGCCCAGAAACCCGGTCAACGAGATCTGGGGGAAGAACAGCGCCTTGGCGACGCCGATTTCCGCATTGGCCGAGACGAGAAACTGCTCGGCCTGTGCCACGTCGGGCCGGCGTTCGAGGAGCGTCGCCGGCAGGCCGGGTGGAATCGGCGGGGGCAGCGCGAGATCGGGGCGCACGTCCTCCCGCCCGATCGGTCCCGGGGGACGCCCCAGGAGCAGCGAGATCTCGTTCTCGACGATGGCAATCTGCTGCTCGAGCTGCGGGATCGCGGCAGCGGTCTGCGATCGCAGGGCCTGGATCCGATCGAGTTCGAGGCGGTTCGATACGCCCCCGTCGAGCCGGTTCCGGAAGTAGGTAACCGTCTGGTCGTTGATGTTGAGCGTCTGCCTGGCGATGAACAGCTGCACGTCGAGCTCGCGCAGCAGGAAGTAGCCCGACGCCACGTCGCCGACGACGGTGACCATGACGCCGCGCCGCGCCTGCTCGCTGGCCAGCGCCAGTGCTTCGGCCGCTTCGCGCTCGCGCCGCAGTTTGCCGAACAGGTCGATCTCCCATGACAGCTGGAACCCGTACGAGCCGCTCGAGTGGGTCGTGTCCTCCTCGCTCTGTCCCGACACCGGGGCATTCGACGCCTGCCGCAGGCCGTAGTTGGCGACGCCGTCGATTTGCGGGTAGAGAAACGACTTCGCGATGCCCGCGCGCGCCCGCATCTCCTCGACGCGCGCCACAGCCTGCCGGAGATCGAGGTTGTTGGCGATGGCGTCCTTGATGAGCGCCTGCAGCGCGGGATCCTCGAAGACCGTGAACCAGGGCGCGTTGGCGAGCGACTCGGCCTGTGGGCCGTCGACGAAGCGGAACTGCTGCGGAGGCGCGAGCTCGGGCCGCTTGTAGTTCGGACCGACGAGGCACCCCGCCGACAGGACGGTGACGGCCGCGAGGTGCGCGGCCCGGACGACTGCAGCCGTTCGCGGCATCTCAGTGGCCCCCGTGCCCGTGCTCGGTCGCCAGCGACTGAGGAGGCACGGCCGGCGTGGCCGGCGCGGGGTGTTTCGACCCGCCGGTCAACTTCTCCACGGCCACGAACAACATCGGAATCAGGCACACGCCGAGGATGGTCGCGACGAGCATGCCCGCGAAGACGGTCATTCCCATCACCTTGCGCCCCTCGGCGCCCGCACCCGTCGCGGTCAGCAGCGGCACGACGCCGAGGATGAACGCAAAAGCCGTCATCAGGATCGGGCGGAAGCGAAGCTTGGCCGCCGACATCGTCGCCTCCATGAGCGGCTTTCCCGCCTCGAGCTCCATCTTCGCGAACTCGACGATCAGGATCGCGTTTTTCGCGGCCAGACCAATGAGCATGATCAGTCCGATCTGCGCGAAGACGTTGTTCACGTAACTCGGTCCCATGAACAGCCGCGCCAGATAGAGGCCGAGATACGCGCCGAACGCGGCAAACGGTGTCCCCAGCAAGACGCTGAACGGCAGACCCCAGCTCTCGTACTGAGCCGCCAGGATGAGGAACACGAGGAAGATCGCCAGGGCGAACACCGTGGCCACACCAGGGGCGCGTCGTTCCTGAAACGACATGTCCGCCCAGTCGAACGTGATATCCGGAGGCAGTACCTCTCGAGCCGTGGCTTCCAGCGCGTCGAGCGCCTGCGCCGACGAGAAACCCTCGGCCGGCACGCCGGTGAGCTCCGCCGCGCGAAACAGGTTGAAGCGGTTGGTGAACTCGGGTCCGTTACCCGGTCCGATCGACAATAGCGTGTCGAGCGGAACCATGCCGCCCTTCTGGTTCTTCACGTAGAACAGCCCGAGCTGTTTCGGATCCTGCCGGAACTCCGGTTCGGCCTGGACGTACACCTTGTAGACTCGCCCGAACCGGTTGAAGTCGTTGATGTAGGAGCTGCCGAGCAGCGCGCCAAGCGTCGTGTTCACATCGCTGAGAGGCACACCCGCCTTGAGCACCTTGCTGCGATCGATGTCGGCGTAGATCTGCGGCACCTGGGCTCGATAGAGCGTGTTGATGCGCTGGATCTCGGGCCGCTTCCGCGCGGCCTCCATGAAGAGCGCGGCCTGCCGCGCCAAGTACTCCGGCGAACCGCCGCTGCGGTCCTGCAACTGCATGGTGAACCCGGCCCCCGTGCCGAGTCCCGGAATGGCCGGCGGCCCGAAGGCCACCACTCCCGCTTCCGGAATCGACTGCGCGAACCCGCGGTTCAGCGCCGCGATCACCCCGTTGGCGTGCGACTCCTCGGTCGTGCGCTCCTCCCACGGCTTGAGCTGCACGAAGAAGAAGCCCATGTTCGACGAGTAGGCGCCGGTGAGCAGCGAGAAGCCGGTGATCGTGTTGAAGCCCTCGATCGCCTCGTTCTTTTCGAGGATCGCCTCGACCTTCCTCATGACGGCATCGGTACGCTCGAGGGAGGCCGCATCCGGCAACAACGCGTTCACCAGCAGGTATCCCTGATCCTCTTCCGGCACGAACCCGCCCGGGATCCGCTGGACCAGCATGAAGGTGACGTAGCAGAGCACGCCGATGAAGGCCAGGCTCCGGACCATCTTTCGAGCCAGGATGCCCGCGAAGCTGACGTAGCGATCGGTCGACCAGCCGAACACGCGGTTGAAGCCGTTGTAGAAGGGCGTCAGCAGCGTCTTCTTGCCCGTGGCCGGCTTGAGCAGCAGCGCCGCGAGTGCCGGGCTCAGGGTGAGCGCGTTGATGACCGACAGCAGCACCGAGATCGCGATCGTGATCGCAAACTGCTGATACAACAGTCCCGTGATGCCGCCCATGAAGCCCACGGGCACGAACACCGCCGCCAGGATGAGACCGATGGCCACGACAGGGCCAGAGACCTCCTCCATCGCCTTGATCGTCGCTTCCTTCGGCGCCATCCCGTGCTCGATGTGGTGCATCACCGCCTCGACCACGACGATCGCATCGTCGACGACGATGCCGATGGCGAGGACGAGGCCGAGCAGAGAGAGCACGTTGATCGAGAAACCGAGCAGCGGGAAGAAGATGAAGGCGCCGACCAGCGAGACGGGCACCGTGAGCAGGGGGATCAGCGTCGCTCGCCAGTTCTGCAAAAAGACGAAGACGACGATGATGACGAGGGCAACGGCCTCGAACAGCGTGTGTTCGATTTCCCTGATGCCCTCGACGACCGGTAGCGTCGTGTCGAGCGAGACCAGGTATTCCATGTCTCGGGGGAAGCGCTGTTTCAGCTCCTCCATCGTGGCCTTGATCCGGTTGGCCACGTCGAGTGCGTTGGTACCGGGAATCTGGAACACGGCAATGACGGCCGACGGAGTGCTGTCGTGGCGGCCGATGGAGTTGTAGAGCATCGTCCCGAGCTCGATGCGTGCGACGTCCTTGAGGCGGACCTCGGAGCCGTCCGGGTTGGTCCGCACGATGATGTTCGAGAACTCCTCTTCGTTCAGCAGGCGTCCCTGCGTGCGGACTGTATAGGTGTACTCGGTGCCCTCGGCTGCGGGCGGCCCGCCGATCTGACCGGCCGGCGTCAGCTGGTTCTGCTGGGAGATGGCGTTCGCGATATCGGGGATCGTGACACCGAGCCGACCGATGACGTCCGGACGCAGCCACACGCGCATCGCGTAGTCGCTCCCGCCGAACAGGTTGATCTGACCGACGCCCTGGATGCGCGCGATGGCGTCATTGATGTTGATCGTCGTGTAGTTCGAGAGGAACGCGCTGTCGTAGGTGCCCTTTGGCGACTTGATCGAGATGACGAGCAGCGGGAACGCCAGCGCCTTCTTCACCGACACGCCGTAGTTCTTGACCGACTGGGGCATCTGGGGCATGCCCTCTGACACCCGGTTCTGCGTGAGCACGTTGCTCATGTCGAGGTTCGACCCGACCTCGAAGGAGACCTTCAGCGTCAACGTGCCGTCGTTGGCGTTGGTCGACTTCATGTAGATCATGTTCTCCACGCCGTTGATCTTCTGCTCGAGCGGCGTGGCGACCGACGCCTCGACGTCGGTCGAGCTGGCGCCGATGAAGGTCGTCGTGACCTGGATCATCGGCGGTACGATCTCGGGGTACTGCGAGATGGGCAGGCCGCTCATGGCCACGACGCCGAGCAGTACGGTGATGATCGAGATCACCATCGCGACGATGGGACGGTTGACGAAGAAGCGGGCCATGACTACTTCGCCTCGACCGCTGCCGGGGCAGCGGAGCCAGCGGGTGTTGCCGGAGCCGGCTTGGCGGACACGGTCATGCCGTCCTGAATGCGCTGCAGTCCTTCGACGACAATCTGCTCACCCGCCTTGACACCTTCTTCGATGACCCAGAGCGAGTCCACCTTCTGGCCCACCTTGACGGTGCGGAATGCGACTTTTCCTCCCTCAACGATGGCCACGGTGTAGATGCTCTGGAGTTCCTGGACGGCGCGCTGTGGCACGAGGAGCGCGCCCCGCTTGGTGTCGAGCAGAATGCGCGCGCGGCCGTACTGCCCGGGACGCAGGATCTGGTCCGGATTCGGAAAGACCAGTTCCATTCCCAGCGTCCCGGTCGACGGATCGACCGCGCGCTCGATGGTGCTGATCTTGCCGGTGTGCGCATAGACAGCGCCGTCGGCCAGCCTCAGCTCGATGCCCTCCCGGGAACCGCCGGAGGACTTGCCGGCGGCGGTGACCTGTTTCGCGACCCGCAGGTAGTCGGCTTCGGTGACGCCCACCGTGAACAGGATCGGATCGATCTGCGAGATCGTCGTCAGGAGCGTGCTCTCCCCGCGGCCCACGAGGTTGCCGGATTTCACCTGGGTGGTACCGACGAGACCGCTGATCGGTGACGTGACCCGCGTGTAGCCGAGATCGAGCGACGCCTTCTCCACGGCCGCCTTTGCCGCTTCGACCTGCGACTTCGACGCGTCCTGCTCGGCAAGCGCGTTGTCGAGCTCCTGTTTACTGACCGCCTGCTTGGCGACGAGAGGCGTGTAACGTGCGACGTCGTTGTTGGCCTTGGACAGTCTGGCCTCGGCCGTCGCCTGATCCGCCTTGCCCTGAGCCAGGATCGCCTCGAGCGGCTTGCGATCGATCGTGTAGAGGAGATCGCCCTTCTTGATGAACGAGCCCTCCTGGAAGTTCACCGTCTCGAGAAAGCCTTCCACCCGCGCGCGGATGTCGACGTCCTGAAAGCCCGCGGTCTGGCCGACCAGGTCCAGGTACACGGGGACATCCCGCTGGACGACGTCGGTCACGTACACCTCTGGAGGCGGTGGTGCGACCGCCGCCGGTTCTTCACACGCCCCGGCCAGGGCGGCCGCCGCCATCGTGGCGGCGAGCAACGTTGTTCGGTGAGCTCCCATGTCTCGCATCCCTGCTTTCCTGTGAACCCCGCCTTCGCCTCGCGGCTTCGGCGCGGCAAGCACTTTCCACGGCTCGAAGGCGACAACTGCGCGCACTGGGCCGTCGGAAGAGCAACACACAGTGTGTGCCACCGTCGCGAGCCCACGCAAGGTGTTGAATGCGGGGCAAAACGCCCGTTCGGGCTCGCCCGCCCGCACTGCTCGCCGGAGTGTGCTCCGAACTCTCGGAGTTCGGACCGCGGGCCTGATCGAAGAGTCGGCGACCCGGCCAACGACTCCTCACGACGCGGTCCCATGGCACGGGACCTGCTGGACGCACTCCCGGCACTCCCGTAGAATCGGCGGCCTGCCGGGCGTGCACTTGGTGCGTCCGGGGACGTCGACACATGCCACGCATGAGGTAGAGGTTGGCAGCTTCAGAACGCATCCTGGACCCGATCGAGCGCACGACCGAGGTCATGTTCGGCATCATCATGGTTCTGACGTTCACCTCCTCGATCAGCGTCGTCGAAGGGGGAGAGGCCGAGAACCGGACCATCCTCCTCGGCGCCATCGGGTGCAACCTCGCGTGGGGCCTCATCGACGCGGTCTTCTACCTGCTCGCCAATTTCACGCAGCGCGCGCGGGGGCTCGAGATTCTGCGCGCGGTTCGGGGCGCCCGGACCGACGAGGCACAGCGTCTCCTCCTCGACGCGCTTCCGTCCCCGGTCGCCGAGGTGCTGACGCCCGACGACATCGACGCGCTGCGCGAACGGCTGCGTCACCAACCCGAGCCACCGGCGCGGGTGGCCGTGGAAGGACGAGTGCTGAAGGGTGCGTTCGGCGTCTTCCTGCTCGTCTTCCTGTCGACGTTTCCGGTCGTGATACCCTTTTTGGTTGTCCCGCAGCCCGCGCTCGCGCTGCGTACGTCGAACGCAGTCGCGCTTGTGATGCTCTTTGTGACGGGGTGGTCCCTCGGAAAATACGCCAGGAGGCCGGCCTGGCTCGTCGGTCTGGGTACGGTTGGCCTGGGAGTCATTCTGGTGGCGATCACCATCGCCCTTGGCGGGTGAGGCCCGCCTGCAGCGGGCAGGGATGTCAAGACGGTGCAAGACGTTCGAGAACGTGATAAGTAGAGGAAGAGCGACTTTGGCGCGAATTCTGCTGACCGTGCTGGCGATCGGGTTGAACGCCGCCCCATTACTCGCCGTAGGCGAGGAAGGTCACCACGGGCTGCCGCAGAGCGCCGTGGAGATCGCCCGCCCGTTCGGGTTCCCGGTGACCAATTCGATGGTCGTCACCTGGATCGTTGGCCTGGCGCTGATTGCCTTCGCGCGAATCGCCACCCGGAACATGAAGCAGGTGCCCACCGGATCGCAGAACTTTCTGGAATGGCTCGTCGAGGGTCTGTACACCTTTCTCGAAGGCATCATCGGGCCCCTGGTCAAGCGCACGTTCTGGTTCTTCGCGACCGTCTTCATCTTCATCCTCGCGTCGAACTGGTTCGGGCTGATTCCGGGCGTGGGCTCGATGGGATGGGGCCATCAGGGCGAGCACGGGTTCGTGCTGGAGGAGCCGTTCTTCCGCGGCGCCAACGCCGACGTGAACATGACGCTCGCGATGGCGCTGATCTTCTTCGTCATGTGGGTCGTCTGGGCGCTTCGAGAGGTCGGCCCGCTGGGCATGGCGAAGGAGTTGTTCGCGCCCAAGGGCTCGAACACGGGCTTCCTCAAGGTACTCATGATCGTCGTGTTTCTCGCGGCGGGCTTGCTGGAGGTCGTCTCGATCCTGTTCCGGCCCGTGTCGCTGAGCTTTCGTCTTTACGGCAACATCTTTGCTGGCGAGAACATGCTCGAGACCATGGCGGCGGTGCCGAACATCGGCTGGCTCGTGCAGATCCCGTTCTATTTCCTGGAACTGCTGGTCGGCCTGGTCCAGGCGCTGGTGTTCATGTTGCTGACTGCTGTGTTCACGCTGCTGATTTGCCAGCATCACGAAGAGGGTTCTGCCGCGCATGGCTGAACGACGAGCGGCTGACGCTCGATCGCACGGTGAGGACGCGGCGGCCTCACCTGAGGAAGGACGAGAAAATCTATGGTGATGGGAAACCTGCACGTTGGCCTCGCGGCCCTGGGCGCAGCCCTGGGCGTGGGCCTCATCGGTATGAAAGCGTCGGAAGCCGTAGGCCGGAACCCCGGCGCGGCCACGGCGATTCTGGTCCAGTCGATCCTGTCGATCGCCTTCGCGGAAGCGATCGTGTTCTACGCGCTGTTCCTCGTCCAGGCGCAGTGACGGGGAGGAGCGTGGGGAGACAGCGATGACCATTCTCGCCTTGATGATGCAGGAGCAGGGCGGCGGCCAGGTCGAGCAGATCGCGCGTACCTTTGGCGTGAACTGGCCCCATCTGACGGCCCAGATCATCAGCTTCAGCATCGTCTGTGCGCTGCTCTATTGGCTGGCGTACAAGCCTGTGCTGCAGATGCTCGAGACGCGGCGCAAGCAGATCGCCCAGGGCCTGGAGAACACCGAGAAGATCAACGCTGCGCTTGCCGGGATCGAGGCGCAGCGCCAGGGCGTGATCGCCGAGGCCCAGGCCCAGTCGACGAAGCTCGTCGCCGAGGCCCGCGACCTTGCCAAGAAGTTGAGCGAGCAGGAGACGCAGCGCGCGGTCGCCGCGGCCGAGCAGATCCTGGTGAAGGCGCGCGAGGCGGCCGAACAGGAGCACGCGAGGATGCTGGCGGAGCTCCGCCGCGAAGTCGGACGGCTGGTCGTCCAGACGACGACGGCTGTGGTGGGCAAGGTACTGACCTCCGACGACGAGCGGCGTCTGGCCGAGGAAACCGCAAGACAGTTGCAATGAAGACGCGCCGACAGATTCAGCGTGACGCCAAGCGGCTTTACCGAGCGTGCCTGGTGAACGGGGCGCTCGACGAGGGCCGCGTCCGGGGCATCGTGCAACGTGTCGCCGGCGGTGGCGGGCCGGCCGCCCTGGCCGTGTTGACGCGCTTTCAGCGCCTGGTCCGGCTCGATCGCGCCGCTCACAGCGCCAAAGTGGAGAGCGCGACGCCGCTGCCCGACGACGTGCGCGCGAGCATCGAAGGGAGCCTGACGCGCATCCACGGCCGCGGCCTTACGACCTCGTTCTCCGGCAACGCCGCCTTGCTGGGAGGCGTGCGGGTCACCGTCGGCAGCGACGTCTACGACGGCAGCATCCAAGGCCGGCTGGCCGCGCTCGAGGCGAAATTTCAGTAAGCAGGGGGCCGTTGGCAGGGGGCAGTAGATCCATGGCGAATCTGATACAGGACATCGAAGCGCAGATCGCGGGCGCAAAGACGACGGCCCTCAAGCGCAGCATCGGCATCATCCGTGAGATCGGCGACGGCGTCGCCCGGGTCGAGGGGCTGGGCGACGTGATGCTCAACGAGATGCTCGACCTCGGCAACGGCATCACGGGCATTGCGCTCAGCCTCGAGGAAACCGAAGTCGGCGTCATCATCCTCGGCGATTACACGAGCCTCGAGGAGGGCAACGAAGTCACCGCGACGGGGAAGCTCCTGCAGGTCCCGGTGGGGAAGGGGCTGCTCGGCCGCGTGGTCAACATGCTCGGGGAGCCGGTCGACGGCAAAGGGCCGATCGCCAGCAGCGAGGCCTATCCGGTCGAGAAGATCGCGCCCGGCATCATGCGGCGCAAACCAGTCAGCCAGCCGGTGCAGACCGGCATCATGGCCATCGACGCGATGATCCCGATCGGCCGCGGCCAGCGCGAGCTCATCATCGGCGACCGTTCGACCGGCAAGACGACGATCTGCATCGATACGATCATCAGCCAGGGCCGGCTGAACCGCGAAGCGGAGGCGGCCGGGAACAAGGACTATCGTCCGCTCTACAGCATCTACGTCGCTATCGGGCAGAAGCAGTCCACGATCGCGCGCATCGTCGCCGTGCTCGAGGAAGCCGGCGCGATGCCGTACACGATCATCATCGCGTCCCCGGCGGCCGACTCGGCCACCAACCAGTACCTGGCGCCGTTTGCCGGCGCGGCGATGGGCGAGTGGTTCATGGACCACGGCATGGACGCGCTCATCGTGTACGACGATCTGTCCAAGCACGCCGTCGCCTACCGTCAGGTCTCGCTCGTGCTGAAGCGGCCGTCCGGCCGCGAGGCCTACCCGGGCGACGTGTTCTACCTGCACAGCCGTCTGCTCGAACGGGCCGCGCGCGTGGGAGAGCAGTACGGCAACGGCTCGCTGACCGCGCTTCCCATCATCGAGACGCAGGCCGGCGACGTCTCGGCGTACATTCCGACCAACGTCATCTCCATCACCGACGGCCAGATCTACCTCGAGACGGACCTGTTCTATCAGGGCATCCGCCCGGCGATCTCGGTCGGCTTGTCGGTGTCGCGCGTCGGGTCGGCCGCGCAGCTCAAGGCGATGAAGCAGGTCGCCGGCCGGCTGAAGGGCGACCTGGCGCAGTTCCGCGAGCTGGCCGCCTTCGCGCAGTTCGGGTCGGATCTCGACGCCACGACGCAGTCGAGAATCGATCGCGGCAAGCGCATCATCGAGCTGTTCAACCAGCCGCAGTACAACCCGATTCCCGTCGAGAC
>DASTDQ010000454.1:0-4415 GCA_035710305.1 Vicinamibacterales bacterium
GGCGCAATAGTTTGCCTCGTTGGCCGCGTAAACGACCCGCTGAACCGGTGCGCCACATGCCGGGCACGGCAGACCATAACGGCCGTGAACCGCCATCCCGTCGCGAAACGCGGTAACTTTTTCCGGAAATTCCTCGCCCGCTTCCGCTTGCAGACGTTCCGACCACTGAACCAGGGTTTGCCGCGTAGCCTCGTAAAGTCGGGATACCTCGTTGTCGGTCAGCGATTCCGTTTGCTTGAACGGCGACAATCGTGCGGTATGGAGAATCTCATCTGAATACGCGTTCCCGATTCCACTAAACAGATGCGGATCGGTGAGGGCCCGCTTGAGCGTGTGGTTGCTTTGCCGAAGCACGCTCTTGAAAGCCGTTATATCGGCGTCGAGCACCTCGAGACCGCCTGGATCGTGTTCGGTGAGCGCACGCCGACCGGAAACCACGTGCAGCGATGCCTGCCGCTTGGTTCCCGCCTCGGTAAGAATCAGCGTGCCATGCTCGAAGTCGATAGCCAGCAGTCCCACTTTCCGCGGAATCTGCGCCCCAGGCATCCGCCAGCGGAGGCGGCCGGCAATCATCAGATGGAACACGAGAAAAAGGTCGTCTCCAGCTTCAAAGACGATCCGCTTGCCGAGCCGCCGAAGACCTGTAATGGTGCGGCCCGAGACCGCCGACAGAGGCGGTTCGACCGATCGCAGCAGGAAGGGACTCGACAGGCGGATACCGATCACGCGACGGCCCACGACGCGCGGCTCGAGCGCGCGCAGATATAGAACGACGTCGGGAAGCTCTGGCATCGATCAGGTACTATCGAATTATCGCAGGCGGGCTTCGGACGACGCGGCGTGGTTGAAACCCTGCCGCCCCGGTTTCCGTAGTCAGATCCAGAAGGTCTGGAGCACATATGACATGCAATCGCTGCTCGAAGGAAATCGACGCCGATTCGGCGTTCTGTCGTTACTGCGGCGTGCAAATCCAGGAGCCGGCACTTCCGCGCCGCCTCATGCGGTTGCCGGCTGAGGGAAAGCTCGGCGGTGTCTGCGCCGGAATCGCACGGTATCTCGATGCCGATCCGACAATCGTCCGGCTGGTCTGGCTGATTCTGTCGGTCGTGCCGGGTGTCGTTCTTGGCGGTCTGATCGCTTATGCCGTTGCTTGGATGGTGCTGCCGGCTGACGGCACTGTTGCCCAGGTCACCGTCAGGCGTCTCGAGCGTTCCACGTCCAATCGCAAGATTGCGGGCGTCTGCGGCGGGGTGGCCGAATATTTCGGCGTTGATCCGACGGTGGTTCGGATCGCGACCGTCGTCCTGGCGATTTACCCAGGAGCTATCATCTGCGGGATCCTGGTGTACCTGGCGGCCTGGTTCGTGATGCCGTCGGCACCTACGTCGACCCTGGAGCCTTCGCCGTCGACGACGTAATCGTCCGTCGCGTGATCAACGACAATTAAATTTGCCGGCCGACGACAATTAGATTTGCCGGTCCGCTACCCGCCGAATTTCGGCGTCGACGCTGTCCGTCACGGAGGACGGATTGGTCACCGACGCGCAGGTTCGGCGGTTAAGGGAGAAGCGGATGGACGGCAACACCGTTGGAGCGGCCGCTGCGGCGGCCGGCATGTGTGAGCGGACGGCCCGGCACTGGCAGGAGGGACCGTTTCCCTCGGCCACCAAGACGGCGCGGACCTGGCGGACGCGCGAGGATCCGTTCGAAGGCGTCTGGGCCACGGAGATCGTGCCCCGGCTGGCAGCGGATGAAGACCGGCGGCTGCAGGCGCTGACGCTGTTTGAGTGGTTATCTGAGCGGCACCCGGGACGGTTTCAGCCGGGCCAGGTGCGCACGTTGCAGCGTCGCGTGCGCGACTGGCGCGCGCAACACGGTTCGGATGTCCAGGCGTACTTTGAGCAAACGGCCGTCCCCGGCCGCGAGGGTGCGCTCGATTTCACCGATGCGACTGGATTGGGCGTCACCATTCAGGGCGAGCCCTTCCCGCATCTCTTGTTCGAATGGGTCCTCAGCTTCAGCGGCTGGACCTACGTCGCGCTGGCGGCGAGCGAGACGTTTGAAGCGCTGGTGGCCGGGTTGCAGGGCGCGATCTGGACGCTGGGCGCGGCCCCTGCCGTCGTTCGCCACGACAATCTCTCGGCAGCCACGCATGAATTGAAGCGGAGCGGCGGCCGTCAGCTCACTGAGCGCTTCCGGGGCGTCCTCGATCATTACGGTTTACGCTCCTCGCGCATTCAGCCCGGTGAGGCACACGAAAACGGCGTGGTCGAGCAGGCCCATTTCCGCACGAAGACGGCAGTGGAGCAGGCGTTGCTGCTGCGCGGTCATGCGGAGTTCGGTGACGAAGCGACCTACGAGGGCTTCGTGCGGGACGTGATTGACCGCAAGCGGAATCGGCCGGCGGCGGCCCGACTCGCCGAGGAGCGTCCGTACTTGCGCGCGCTTCCGCCGGCGCCTGTCCCCAATTACACGACGTTTACGAGCGTGGTGCGCCGGTGGAGCACGATCCGCGTCGGCGGGCGGACGTACTCCGTGCCGTCGCGGTTGCTCGGACACACCATCGAGGCGCGGCAGCATCCGACGACTGTGGAGGTCCTCTATCGCGGCCACGTGATTGAAACGATGCCGCGGCTCCGCGGCGAGGCCGAGCACCGCATCGATTACCGCCACATCATCGGGAGCTTGGTCCGCAAGCCGGGCGCGTTTGCGCGGTATCGCTATCGGGAGGAGCTCTTTCCCTCCCTCACGTTTCGCCAGGCGTACGACGCGCTCGGCGTCACGCACGGCGAGCGCGCCGACGTCGAGTATGTGCGGCTGCTGCATCTGGCCGCCACCACCAGCGAGCGGCACGTCGAGACGACGTTGCTCGCCCTGCTCGAGGACCGGCAGCCGTTCGACTATGCCGGGGTGCAGGCGCTGGTGACTCCGACGACCACGCGCGTCCCCGCGATCCACATTCCGACGCCTGATCTCGCGCAGTACGACGCGCTCCTGGCGGGCGGTGGCCGATGCTGACGTCCACCGTGCCACCGCCCACCGAGCAGTTGACCACGCTCCTCACGACCTTCGGCTTGACGACCGCCGCGGAGGAAATTGTGCCGCGATTGACGCAGGCTGGCCACGCCGCGAGCGTGCCGGCGTTGGTCGAGGTGTTTGAGACAGAGGCCGACGTCCGGCGGCAGCGGCGGATTGCGCGATTGCGCCGAGCCGCGCGGCTCCCGCCGGGCAAGACGTTTGAGACGCTCGACGCCGGCCGGCTGCCGCTGCCGATCATGCAGCGGTTGCAGGAGCTTGCGACCGGGACGTTTCTTGAGACCGCGACCAATATCCTGGCGTTCGGTCTCCCCGGCGTTGGGAAAAGTCACGCGCTCTGTGCCGTCGGTCACGCCTTGGTCGAGGCAGGGCACACCGTGCTCTTCACGCCCGCCTACAGTGTGGTGCAGGAGCTGCTGAGCGCGAAGCGCGATCTGGAACTGCCGCGCGCGCTCCGGAAGCTCGATCTCTTCGAAGTGATCCTGCTCGACGATCTCGGCTACGTGCAACAGAGTCCCGAGGAAGCCGAAGTCCTCTTTACGCTCCTCGCCGAGCGTTATGAACGCCGCTCCGTGATGGTCACGAGCAATCTGATCTTCAGTCAGTGGGACCGGATCTTTCGCGATCAGATGGCCACGGCAGCCGCGATTGATCGCCTCGTGCATCACGCGGTGCTGCTCGAGTTCGATGTCCCAAGCTATCGCACCGATCGCTCACGCCCGACGCCGTCGGCGCCCGCGCCGAAAGCGTCGCGACGGGGGCGAGCGTCGGGACCCTTGCTGCCGAAACGGCGCCGATGAGCGATTCGATCAGTCGGCCGATCACAAACGACCGCGTCGGAGGCGCCAGGAGCGACGATCGACGGGCCGGCCAGGGTATACAGCCCCCCGGATGCCGGCCTCGCAAACCGCGAACGCGAAAACGGCTGTGGAAATGACGTCCCTATGGAAACCCAAAAACGGTTTCCACAGGGACTTGGAAATCTCGCACAGAACGCGAGATTCCCACATTCCCACAAGCCATCCTCATCCTTCTTATCCAAAGGAGAAAAGGACACCGAGACTGACCGAGAGCGACCTCGTCCTCAGATTCAACCGGCCGCAGGATCGTCGCAGCCTCGGCCACATTCAGGACCGGCAAGAATAGTTGTCGCCAACCGGCAAAAGTAGTTGACGTCGATCAATCGTCCGGCGATGCGTCACGTCCAGCCCCTTGGCGAGCGGGAGTCCATCCTGGAACACCCGGTCAGGGATGTGGCACGTCGCGCACGACACCTGGCCGTTGGCGCTGAGGCGCGAGTCGAAGAACAGTCTGCGTCCGAAATCGGCGGCTCGAGGATCGTCCGCCACGCGGTTGGTCGGGTCCGCGGGGGCCGGGCC
>DASTDQ010000455.1:0-7347 GCA_035710305.1 Vicinamibacterales bacterium
GGCGGGTCTTCAGACCCGCCTTCCGGATCGCGTGGGTCCGTACCGCCCGCTCCGCGTACTCGGCGTGGGTGGAATGGGCGTCGTGTACCTGGCCGAAGACACGCGGCTCGGCCGAACCGTGGCGCTGAAGGCGCTGGCGCCATGGCTGGTCGACAACGCTGCGCAGCGGGAGCGCCTGCGCCGCGAGGCGAGGGCCGCGGCCTCGCTTAACCACCCCGGTATCGCGACGATCTACGCGCTCGAGGAGATCGACGACAACGTGTACATCGCGTCCGAGTACGTGCCGGGCGAGACGCTTCGCGACGAGATCGCTCGCGGCCCGCTCGAGCCGCTGCGGGCGATCGACACGATGATCGGCATCGCGCGCGCGCTGGCCGCCGCCCATCAGCGAGGCATCGTGCATCGCGATCTGAAGCCCGAAAACGTCATGCGCACGCCGGACGGCGACGTGAAGATTCTCGACTTCGGCCTGGCGCAATCGAGCGATCTGCCGTCCGCTCCCTCTGTGCCAAGCCGCGGCGTCATGACGTTCGGCACGCCGCTCTACATGTCCCCGGAACAGATTCGCGGCGACGCGGTCGATCAGCGGTCGGACGTCTTCTCGCTCGGCGTCGTGCTCTACGAGCTGGTGACGGGCGCCACTCCGTTCGCGAGCGCCGATCCCAAATCGACGATCGCGGACGATGCCCCCGGGCACGTCTCGCGGATATCGCTGCGCCACGTCGAACGGGTGGTGCTGGTGTGCCTGCGCGTGTCACCGGAGGCGCGGTTCGCGTCGGCCGCCGATCTCCTGCGGGCGCTCGAAGAGGCACGCAGCCATCTCACGTCCGCCGATCACGACCGGAAGGCCGCGCCGGTACCCGCCGGTCCCGCGCCGCGCGAGGGTCACGCGATCTGGTGGTGGCAGTTCCACCAGGCCGCAGCAACGCTGGTCTATCTGCTGCTCCTGATCCCACTCTGGCGCGTGCGCGATCTGGCCCCGTGGTCGAGCGGGACGCTGCTGTTCGTCGTTGGCCTGGTGGGAGTCGTGATCGCGAGCGCGCTCCGCTGGCACTTGTGGTTTGCCGTGCGTCTCGATCCTGCGGCCTGGCACGACCAGCACGGTCGCTCCCGCCGATGGATCCTCGCCGGCGACGCGCTGTTCGTCGTCATTCTCGTGTCCGTCGGGGTGTTCTCCCTGCTGGCCGAGCGGCACTGGGGAATCCTGCTCCTCGCGGCGGCCGCCGCCGTTCTCGTGTCGTTTGCCGTCATCGAGCCGGCGACGGCGCGGGCGGCTTTCGGCCAAACCTATCCCTCAACGCCGTCAAGGTCCGCTCCATCGATTCGCGAGCCGCGTCTCGAATCAGAGGACCGGCGATGAACCGCAGCGCGGCCGGGACGTCCTGGCTGAGGCTGATGGACTCGCATTCGGCAATCGTTCCGCCCGGTGTGGCCTCGTAGCGCCAGTACGCATTCAGCCCCCAGAGGAATCCCCGATCGCTGCCGAGCGGTAATTCGTACTCGGCCGCGGTCCCTGGGTATTTCAACTCCGCAATCTTCGTTGCGGTGCTCGTGCTGGCCGCGCGCCGGTCGTCAATGTGTTCGAACCGGACGTCGTGCTCGGTGTCGTAGACGACCCTTATAACCTTCGACCGCTGGAGCCTCAGGTACACCTTCATGGCATCGGGACCGCGGGCGATGACCGACGATCGAAGCACGTCCTCCTGAAGCGCCGGCGGTGTCGCGTGCTGAATCCTCGACATCAGCTCGGAAACGGTCGTGCCTTTGACGAGGACGGCGCCGCGCCAGTGGTGCACGAGGCCCCATGGCATGGCAACCAGCCCGCCTCTCTCAACCGTGGACATCGGAGCAACGACGACGGCGCCGGAGAGCACGGCGCGCCGATCCTCTGCCGGAGTCGGCTGATGGTCCATCACCAGGAACCGGCGGGAGTCGGCCAGTTCCCCGGCACGCCGGCGTTCGGTGGCGGCGAGATACGCCGCCCAGCCGGCGGCGGTCTCAGCCTTCAAGCTGCCAGCGACGAGGCTGGTCTCGACGAGCAGGCTGACCGCGAGCGCGAGTGCCGGTGCCGGCCGGCGTCGAACGCGGGCGGGGCTCATACGGACGAATGCGTCGAATCGTGCCGAAACGGCTCATGTCGATTGCCCGAGCTCGTCGGCCCTGAGCCCCGTTCGGCCCGTTTTACGCATTCCCCCTCGGGGGGTTATGGAATGAATGCCTATACAGCCGCCACGCGCCTGCACACGAGCGTGCTGTCGGCGACAGAAAGACGCGTGCTGATCTGGCTTGCCGGGCGAATGCCGGGCTGGGTGAACTCGGACCATCTCACGGGCCTCGCGCTCGCCGCGATGGTTGGCGCGGGACTGTCCTACTGGCTTGCGAGCGTCACGCCGATCGGCCTCGTCCTCGTCATTGTCTTTCTCGCCATCAACTGGTTCGGAGACAGCCTCGACGGCACGCTCGCGCGTGTGCGGAATTGCCAGCGGCCTCGCTACGGGTTCTACGTCGATCACGTCGTGGACGAAATCGGCATCGCATTTCTGCTGGGAGGCCTCGCGCTCTCGGGCTACATGAGCCCGGCTGTGGCCATCGGAGTGCTGGTCGCGTACCTGATGCTCCTCGTCGAAGTGTTTCTGGCGACGCACGCGCTCGGCACGTTTCGCATGAGCTACTTCAAGCTCGGTCCAACCGAGCTGCGCATCCTGCTGGCCATCGGCAACGTCATCGTCATATCCCGTCCGACGACGATGTTCTTCGGTCGCGAAGTGCTCTTTTTCGACGTCGGAGGCGTGGTCGCGGCGGTCGCCCTCGTGCTCACGCTGATCGTGTCGGCGGTCTCGAACGCGCGAACACTCTATCGGGCAGAGCCGCTGCCGATGCCCCGGATCGCCGAGTGAAACGATTCCTGAGGTTCAACGGCGTCGGCGCGCTCGGCATCGGCGTTCAGCTCTCGACGGTCGCTGCGTTGACAGCCTGGTTGCACGTCAACGTGGCTGCCGCGACCGCGATCGGCGTGGCGGCGGCTGTCGTGCACAACTTCATCTGGCACCGCGAGTGGACGTGGGCCGATCGACGCGCGGAGGGCCGGCATGTGCTGCTGACGTTCTGCTCATTCGTCCTCTCGAACGGCGCCGTGTCGCTCGTGGGGAACGTGGCGCTGGCCTCAATCCTGGTCTGGTGGCCGGGGCTCGACGGGGTCACGGCCAACATCGTGGCGATTGGCGCGTGCGGGGTCGTCAACTACTGGCTCGGCGATCGGGTTGTGTTCCCTAACCTTACGATTCCCTGAAGTTTTCGTCAGGATGCCTCCCGCGAAAACGGCACACGTGCCCCCGTGTGTCGTCTGATGAAGAATTCATGAAGTCTTCAGGCACCGCGCGGCGAACTCAGGTTCTAATGCCGGGGTCGCGCCGGACCGGAGGCCGACAGGAGGACTCGATTTCGTGAAGCGACTCATGTGCGCGCTGATGGTAGTGGTGGCCGGGGCAGGCGCGGCGACACGCCTGTCCGCCCAGAGCCAGGGCACGCTGACCGGCGTCGTCGTTGACGCGCTCGGCGCGCGAGTGTCCGGCGCGGCGGTCACGCTGCTTCGGGACGGGCAGTCGGTCCAGGAGACGAGGAGCGCCGCCGACGGCGCCTTCTCGTTTTCCGGTCTCGCGCCGGATCGATACCAGGTGCGGGTCAGCGCGCAGGGTTTTCAGCCGAACACGAGCGAACCGGTGTTTGTCGGCGGTGAAGGGCGTGCTCCGCTCGAGATCGCGCTCAGCATCGGTCCGCTTCGCCAGGAAGTCCTGGTGACGGCTGCGGCGACCGGGCAGCTCGAATCGCGCACGGGCGCCCCAGTGACGATCATCGACAGCCCCACGCTCGAGGCCATCAACAAGCTCGACCTCCTCGAAGCGCTGCGCCTGGTCCCTGGATCGCAGGTCGTTCAGCAGGGGCAGCGCGGCAGCGTCACGTCCTTCTTCCTTCGCGGAGGCAATTCCAACTTCACGAAAGTCCTCGTGGACGGCGTGCCGTCCAACGACATCGGCGGCGCGTTCGACTTCTCGCAACTTGCGATGGCGGGCGTCGATCGCATCGAAGTGCTTCGCCAGACCAACAGCGTGATCTACGGGAGCGATGCGCTGACCGGTGTGGTGGACATCAGCACGCCGCGCGGCGTGTCTCGCGTGCCGCTGATCGAGTACGACGTGGACGGCGGAAACCTGAGCACGATCAACAGCGCTCTGTCGATCGGCGGCGCGGTGAAGCGGTTCGACTACTACTCGCAGTACTCGTACTACACGACTGACAACAGCACGCCCAACAGCGAGTATCGCAACGGCACCTACGCCGGCCGCTTCGGCGTGGCCCTCGGATCGAGCACGAACCTGTACGGCACGCTGCGGCATCTCGACGGCCGGCACGGCAACGCCAACGGCCTGGACCTGTTCGGCATCCCTGACGACTCGATTTCCGACAGCGGACAGACCTACGCGAGCGTGGCCGTCGATTCTCAGGTGAGCCAACGGTGGCAGGCTACGGTCAGGTTCGGATCCGTCGATCAGCGAAGCACCTTTACGAACCCGGCTCCGACCGGGGCGCCGTTCGACTCGTTCGGGACCATCAACTATCTCGGCGACACGGTGACGCTCGAAGGCGCCGACGGGCGATCGGTCACGGGACAGGCGATCCTCGACTACGGCTTCGGCACGTTCCCCTCCGTGTTCGAGAGCCGCACGACGCGAGGCGCGCTCTTCGGCCAGACGACGTTCCAGGCCACTCCGGCGTTTGCCGTCTCGGCGGGCGGCCGCTTCGAGCACGAGGCCGGCTACGGGGATCCCGACGAGGATCCGACGACGACGAGGAACAACGGAGGCGCGTTCGTCGAAGGCCGTGCGGCATTCGCCAATCGGGCCTACATCACCGCCGGCATCGGCGTCGAGCACAACGAAGTGTTCGACACGGCATACACGCCGAGGCTGTCGGCGGCGGTCTACGTGAGAGACCCGTCGAACGGCACTGTCGGCGAGACGAAGGTCGCCTTCAACGTCGGCACCGGGATCAAGGCGCCAAGCGTCTTCCAGGCGCAGAACGCCCTCTCCGAGCTGGTGCCGCCTGGATCGGGCGTTACTCCTCTCGGGGCGGAGCGGAGCAGAGGCCTCGACGTGGGGCTCGAACAGGTGTTCGCGTCGGGCCGGCTGCGGGCGAGGGTCGGCTACTTCAACAACGCGTTCACGGATCTGATCGAGTTCGTCGGCCCCGGCGGTCTCATCCAGGCGGGCGTGCCGCCCGAGGTCGCTGCCACGACACCCGGCGCCTACCTCAACTCGTCCTCGTACGACGCGCAAGGCATCGAGCTCGCGGCCGACGCGATGATCGGCATGGGGCTGCGCGTCAGCGGCTCCTATACGTATCTCGACGCGGAGGTCACCGAGGCGCTCGGCGCGGGCGGCGCGGAACCGGTGTTCAACCCCGCGTTTCCGAACATTCCCATCGGCCAGTACGCCGCGCTCGTGGGCGAGCGCCCATTCCGCCGCCCGGCCAATTCGGGCACGCTGCTCGTGAGCTACACCGGGGGCCCGGTCTCGCTCGCCTTGTCCGGATACTTCGCGGGCCGGCGCGACGACAGCACGTTCCTGTCCGACGGATTCTACGGGTACTCGATGCTGCTGCCGAACCAGGACCTCGATCCCGCGTATCAGAAGATCGATCTGAGCGGCGCGTATCGCGTTCATCCGCGGGTGCGCCTCTACGCGAGCATCGAGAACCTGTTCGACCAGGACTACGCCGCCGTGTACGGATTCCCGTCGCTGCCGTTCGCCATTCGGGCGGGGGCCACCCTCTCTGTAGGTGGTAGCCGGTAGCTCCTCTACCGCGACGCCGACGCCATTGCCCTGAAGCGCTCGCGAATCCCCGGGAGCGACTCCTTTGCTCCGGGCCTCTTCAGCACGATCGTCTCGAGGCTCGAGAGATACGCCGGATTACCGGTGCGCTTGCGGTATTCGGCGAGGAACGGCTCCAGCTTCGCGAACACCACGACCTGCTCGCCGTTGGCGTCGTTGAACATCTTCTCGTCGATTGCGCCGTTCAGCACGAACGAGGCGGCCATGTCCCAGTAGCTCGACGCCATCCGGAAGTGGCCGCTGTGCGGGCCGTTCAGCGCTTGCATCACCTCGTCGATGCTGGCCGGATTGAATTCGCGCGCAAACCAGTTGCGCGCCTCGCGCATTGTCGGCTCGCGGCGCAGCTCGTACAGGCGGATCAACAGTGTGGCGCTCTCGTACGCGGTACTGGACATCGTGTGTGGGGCCTCCTTGAACCGCTAATCGTACTACGTGACGGGTTGAACTTCACGAACGCCAACCACAGAGACTCAGCGAACACAGAGGCAATGTCTCGCCACGCCTTCGTCGAGAAAGAATGCTCTGTGTCCTCTGTGTCTCTGTGGTTAACGTCAGTGGTCTTTCGAGCGCTGTTCTACCGGAGTCTCTCCGACAGAAGCGCGACGGTGAGCGCGTAGTAGTGCGCGCAGTTGTACGCGAGGATGGCGTCGTAGTTCGGGTACACCAGGAAGGTCCGCTCGCCGACATCGACCAGTCCCGCCTCGAGATCCGCGGCGGGGAGGGCGCCGCCGTTGACGAGGCGCACGCCGATCTTCTGCCATTGGGTGAGCGGGCGCCGCTCGGTCATGTTGCGGCGCGCGTAGCAGCCTTCCGTGCGCTTCGGGATCGACTGTTCAATGCTGGTGCGCGCGGCGGAGGTCAGGCGTACCTCGCGTCCCCAGGTCTGCTGCCCGTTCCAGCCGGCCGCCTTCAGGTAGTTGGCCATCGACGCGAGTGCGTCCCCGGTTGACCTCCAGATGTCGCGCCGGCCGTCGCCGTCGAAATCGACGGCGTGCTTCAAGTAGCTCGATGGCATGAACTGCGGCTGGCCCATCGCCCCTGCCCACGAACCGGTCATCGACGAGGCTTCGATATGCCCGCGCTGGACCATCGTCAGCGCGTCGAACAGCTCGCCGCGGAACAAGGTGGCACGGCGCGGTTCCCAGGCCAGCGTCGCCAGCGCCTGGAAGACAGGCGTGTTGCCGGTGATACGGCCGTACCTGGTTTCGAGGCCCCAGATGGCGAGCAGAACGCGGCGCTGGACCTGGAATTCCTTCTCGACTCCCGCGAGCAGCGATGCGTGCTGGCGCGAGAGCTCGCGCCCGCGGTCCACCATCGCCCTGGTAAGGCGGGTTGACAGGTAGCGCCGGAACCCGGGGTTGAGCTCGGCCTGGGCCCGATCGTTGTCGAGCACCCGGTCGAGCGGATGCACCTCGGCGACGGTCTCGTTGAGCAGCGCGTCGCTGAAGCCGCGGTAGCG
>DASTDQ010000456.1:0-2827 GCA_035710305.1 Vicinamibacterales bacterium
CTATCGCTTCAACCGGCACGGCGACCTGCTGACCGTCACCGGCATCCTCGAGGACCCCGTGTATCTGGCCGAGCCCTACGTGCTGACCGAGGTCTTCCGCCTGACGACCAACCCGAACGGCTTCCCGTTGACGGCGTGCGAGCCGATCGAGGAACTGCCGCACCTCCACGAGAACCCGGCGCTCGTGCCGCACTACCTGCCGGGCAAGCATCCGGCGATGAACGAGCTGACCGATCGCACGAACATCCCGCTCGAGGCGGTCCTCGGCGGACCCGAGACGATGTATCCCGAGTACCGCAAGAGGCTCAAGGACAAGTACACGCCGCCGCCGCCCGTCGCGCCCGCAGGACGGGGCAGGGGAGCGGGAGCAGGAGCGGCGCCGCCCGCAGGGGCCCCGGCAGGACGGGGCGGGGGCAAGTAAGCAGCGCGAACCCGATCCCGGCGTTGCTGAATTCCTCGCAACGGATTCGCTCAGCCAGTCGTATCAGCTGCAGATTGCGGCCGCCTGCCAGCGCCGTGGAGATGTGTCATGCGGAAGTTCGTCATGCACGTGGTCACCGCAGCGGTGCTCCTGGTACCCTCGTCGCTTTACGCACAAGACGACCCCGCCTTCGGCCTGGTGACCGGCTATCCGGCCAACATCGGCGTCATCTGGCACGTGTCGGAACGCGTGGCCGTCCGGCCGGACTTCAACTTCACCTGGTTCTCGACCGAAGGAGCCTTCAGCGATTCCGACACGACCGCAATCGGAATCGGCATCAGTGTCCTGTTCTACGCCCGCGCAACGGATCAACTCCGCTTGTACTTCGTTCCACGATTCGGATACGGGCGGACATCCACATCGACTCCGAACATAGACCCCACTGAAACGACGCAAGGATCCGGATCGTTCGGCGCGCAGTATTCATTGCACCGGCGATTCGCCGTTTTCGGCGAGGCCGGCGTGCTCTTCAGCCACGCAACCGGAGAGTTCACCACGAGCTCGAACTCGTGGGGCACGCGGACAGGCGTCGGGGTGATCGTCTATTTCTGAGGATCGAGTCATACCGAGATCCACAGCCACACGGATCCGAGCGCGAGCGTCGCCGCCGTCACCGGCAGGCCGATTCGGAAGTACTCCCGGAACCCGATGCGCACGCCCTCGGCCGCCGCGCGCTCGACGACGATGATGTTGGCGACCGAGCCGGTGATCGTGAGGTTGCCGGCCAGCGTCGATGCCATGGAAAGCGCCAGCCAGCCCTGATGTGCATCGGGAAAGCTGTCCACGAGCGTCCGCAGCAGCATCACGGCGGGGACGTTGCTGACCAGGTTCGAGAGCGCGGCCGTGAATGGGACGAAGATCGCGAGCCGGTGCAGGTCCCACGCCGCAATCGGCTGAAGGAGGCTGGCCGTCAGCCCCGCGCGCTCGGCGCCCGCGACGATCACGAAAAGCCCCACGAAGAAAACGAGCAGGCCCCAGTCCACTTCGTCGTAGACCTTCCGTGGTTCCACGGTCCGGGTGATGAGGAGCAGTGCGGCCCCGACGGCCGCCATCAGGGCCGGCGGCACGCCCGCGAGGAAGCCACCGAGCACGAGGGCCAGTACGACGACCGGCTTCTTCCGCATCGGCTCGTGCCGGAACTCGGGTGCCGCCAGCGCCGGCGCGACGGTCACGCGATCGACAGCCCCGCGCAGACAGAGGTGATGGATCACGGCCCAGTCGAGGATCAGCCCGCCCACGGCGACCGGTCCCAGGTGGACGATGAAGTCGAGATACGCGATCCCGGACACCGACCCGATCAGCATGTTCTGCGGGTTGCCGGTGATCGTCGCCGCGCTGCCGATGTTCGACGCGGTGGCGACGGCGACGAGGTACGGCACGGGCGGCAGCCCCAGCCGGCGCGCCACGTGCAGCACGAACGGCGTCATCACCAGGCAGACGATGTCGTTTACGAGAAACGCCGAGAGCAGGCCGCTCGTGAAGATCACCGTTGGCAGCAGGTGGTGCGGCTGCAGCCGCTCGATGATCCATTCGGCGACGCGCTCGAAGAAGCCGCCGACCCGCAGGTTGGCGACGACGAGCATCATCGAGAACAGCAGCACGATGGTGGCGAAGTCGATCGACTGCAGGGCCTCCTGCGTGCCGACGATGCGGAGCGCGACCATCAGCACGGCCCCGATGATCGCCGCGCCAGGCCGGTCGATCTTCATCCAGGGGAACTTGCCGAGCGCGAAGACGAAGTAGCTGCCGAAGAAGATCAGGTAGGCGGCGAGGGTCCGCGCCTCGGAGAGGAGCGCGGGGTTGATCTCGGGCATGTTCTCGGCAGCGGGAACGCCGGCGACGCGCCGCTACCGTTTTTCCCGGCCGGTCAGCTTCAGGAACATCTGGTTCTCGTGGCAGATGAACTCGATCAGCTCCTGGCCGTCCGCCGCGATCTGCTGGTTGATCCGGACGGTGAACGGCTTCGTGTACGCCTTCGGGTCGTCGATCGTGACTTCGATCTCGAGCCGCCCGTAGTTCACGCGCCGGATCCGCTCGGTCAGCTTGAGCGCCTCCGTGTACGGGCTTCCTCTCGCGTCGAGCCAGCCGTCGTCATGGAAGTTGTTCGACTCGACGACCAGCGTGTCGCCTTCCCAGCGCCCGACGGAGTAGCCGTGCCAGAACGGCTGCGGGACTCCCTGGGGCGGCAGCGAGCGGCCGTCCAGGTAGATCGTGCGAAGGCCGTAGTTCGACTCGAAGATCATGAGGATCTGCGTCGGCGTCTGGACGATCTTCCGCGGCTGCGGATCGGTGTGGTATTGCAGCGGGCCCTGAGGCTTGCACAGCCCGTCCGGGTTGTCCCAGCTG
>DASTDQ010000457.1:0-3462 GCA_035710305.1 Vicinamibacterales bacterium
GCGCGCATCGCGCCGACGAAGGCGTTGCCCTTCCATGCAGGGAACTTGTCGCCGTCGTAGAAGGACAAGCCGGACACGGCAATTGCCGGAACCCAGTAGACGACCGGCTCTTCGAGGCCGAGCGCCGTGAAGCCTTCGCCCACGCGCGTGCCGTCGTAGTTCCGGCCGAGCGACACGCGCGGCCATCCGTAGTTCTTGCCCGCCTCGATTCTGTTCAGCTCGTCGCCTCCTTGAGGACCCTGTTCCGTGGACCACAGGTCGCCGGTCACCGGGTGGATGGCGAGGCCCAGCGGATTGCGGTGGCCGAGCGAGTAGATCTCCGGCTTGTAACCCGGTCTGCTCACGAACGGGTTGTCGGCCGGCACGCGGCCGTCGTCGCGTATGCGGAGAATCTTCCCGATGTGCGACGCCGGGTCCTGGGCCGCCGGCGGGTAGTTGCGATCGCCGAGCGACACGTAGAGGAAGCCCGCACGGTCCCACGCCAGCCGCGAGCCGTAGCTGCCGCTGGCAGGACCCAGGCCTTGCGGCGAGCCCGGTCCACCGTGATACGCGTCGGCGACGAGGATGTCCTTGACGTCGGCGAGCGTCGCGCCGCCATCCCATCGCGCGCGCAGGACGGCCGTGGTGGCGTTCCCCTGACCCGGGCCCGGCTTGGAGTAGGTCAGGTAAATCAGGCGGTTCTTGGCGAACTGCGGATGCAGCGACACGTCGAGAAGACCGCCAAGTCCCGTTGCGAGCATCTCCGGCATCGGACCGATCGGCGTCGGATCGAGCACGCCCTTCCGGATGACGCGCAGACGGCCGGGCCGTTCGGTGACGAGCATGTCTCCATCCGGGAGGAACGCGATGCCCCACGGGTGATCGACCCCCTTCGTCACGACGCTCACCTTGACGCGGCCGCCCCTGCCGGCGGGGAAGTCCCACGGCCCTGCTCCCAGGGTATCGACCTCGGCCGGAGCACCTCGTCCCCTTCCCCCTTGCCCCCTGCCCCCTTCCCCCTGCCCCCTGGCTGCGTCTTGTCCCGGTGGCGCGGGAGCGGCCGCCTGACCACGGCCCCCTGGCGGCGCCGGCGCCTGCTGCAGCGCGTCGGTGCCGCCGGCAGTCAGCGCCACGAAAATCGTCAACGCGGTACACAACACGGCGGCTGACGGCGTCGAGGGGGATAATCGCTTTGTCAACGTCGATCTCCTTCGCTCGGTCCGGCTGAAGCCGGACACTACGTTGGTTGAAGAGCGTCAGTATAGGGCAGCGCGGCCCGAAAGACACACGCCTCACGAGGAGCACGCGTGCCGATATGGTGTCCAATCCGGTACCCCCTGACTCTCCCCCGATGACGAGGGTCGCGATGTCGCGTGTCGGATCCATCCTGGTGTTCCTGGTCTCCGTCCTCATCACCATCACTGCCGCACAGGAAGCCCCGCTCACGACCGTCAACTCCGGCCCGCAGGGACGGCTCGATAGTCTCGCGCAAGCCAACGAGATCCGGATCGTCTTCTCGGAGCCGATGGTCGCGCTGGGACGGATCCCGGCGAAGGTGGATGCACCGTTTGTTCGAATCAGCCCGGCGATCAGCGGGACGTTCCGGTGGTCCGGGACGACGATTCTCATCTTCACGCCGGATCCGAAGCAGCCGCTGCCGTACGCGACCTCCTACGAGGTGACGATCGACGGCGCGACCGCGGTCAGCGGCCGAACGCTGGCGCGCGCCGAGACGTTCCGCTTCACGACGCCGACGGTGCGGCTGCTGCAGACCAATTGGTACCGCCGCGACGGAACGATCGGGAGCCCGATGGTGGCGCTGCTCCGGTTCAATCAGCCGGTGAGGGCACAGGATGTCGCCGCGCATCTCACTGCGTCGCTTGCCAGGCACGACTGGAATCCACCGGCGTTCACTCCTGAGGAGGAGACGCGGCTTCGTGCGCTCGATCCGTCAGGGCTCAAGTCCTTTGCGGACAAGGTGGCGGCGACGCGACTCGTCGCGGCAGGCGGCGGGGCCGTCGGTCTTCGCCTGACGAGCGACTGGGATCAGAAGCGCTTCCCGGCCTCGCCGGATCTCGTCGCGTTCGAGACCACCTCCCTCGTCCGGCCAGAGAGCTGGGTCAGGCTCGCGCTCGACGCGGCTTTGCCGTCGCCGGCCGGCCCGGCCACGCCGCCCGGGGAACAGTCGTTCACGATCAGGGCCGAGTCCGCGTTCTTCATCGAGGACTTTCGCTGCACCTCCGAGTGCGACGGCGACGCCTGGAATCCGATGCGAGTGCGCGCACCGGTCAGGGTGGCTGACTTTGCCGCCGCGTTGCGCGCCACGGACATTACCTCCGGCGAACAGCCCGTTCAAAAACCGTCCACTCCGCGGCCGCGTCCCGTGTACGCGCCGGAGGCCAGCAACTTTCTGACGCTCGAAGACGCCGGGTTCAACGCGCAGCCACCCAATCGGAAGTACGTCGTCGTCGCCGCCGCCTCGCTCAGGGCCGCCGACGGTCAGACGCTCGGCTACCCATGGCTGGGGATCGTGGACAACTGGCACATGCGCGCGTTCACGTCCTTTGGCGACGGCCACGGCGTCTGGGAGAAAGACGGCGGGGCACAGCTCCCGTTCTACGCGCGGAACCTGCTCGACGTCCGGCAATGGGCATCGGCGCTCGAGCCATCGCAGCTGATGCCGAGGCTCCTCGAGCTCCAGAAAGACCGCTTCAACTCGCCGCCGGCCGGCGACGGAGTCAACCGCCGGCTCGGCGTCACGCCGGATCGTGTGCAGTCGCACGGGCTCGACTTGTCCGGCGCCCTGCGTCCCGGCGGAACCGGTCTTGTCTGGACGGCCGTGCGGGAAGGCGAGCTCCTGCCGCGCACGCGCCGCGTCGGCTTCGAGGCGCGTACGCGCGCGTCCGTCATCCAGGTCACCAACCTCGGGATCACCGTGAAGGACAGCCCGCAGAACACGCTGGTGTTCGTGACGCGGCTGGACTCGGGCGATCCCGTTGCCGGCGCGACCGTGTCAATAGTCCGGATGGACAACAGCACGTTCTGGCGCGGAACCACGGGTGCGGACGGCGTCGCCATGGCGCCGGAGACGCCGCTTCGTGACCCGGCCAACATCTGGCGACGACAGCTCGACTTCGTGGTCACTGCCGAAAAGGACGGCGACATCGCCTACGTCGGCAGCGACTGGAACGAAGGCATCATGCCGTGGGACTTCGGCACCGGTGTCAACCTGCAGGAACGGGAGCCGCTGCTGCGCGGGAGCGTCTTCACCGACCGCGGCGTGTACCGGCTCGGCGAAGAGATCCACTTCAAGGCGATCCTGCGACACAACTCTCCCGCCGGCGTCCGGCTGCTCCCCGAGGGTACGGCCGTGCTGATGACCGTGCGCAACGCGCAGAACCGGCTGGTTGACGAACGTGTCGTGCGCCTCACGCCGTGGAGCAGCGCCGAGTGGACGATGACGCTGCCCGCGGATGGAGCGCT
>DASTDQ010000458.1:0-2501 GCA_035710305.1 Vicinamibacterales bacterium
ATGCCACGAGCGCGGCGATCGCGAGCCACCGCGCGCCGAAGAAGAGGGCGTCAGGTACGCCGGCCATCGACATGCGCATGTTATACTTCGATGTTCTCGCCAGTAGAGAGATTCCAACCTGCGGAAGTGGCGGAATTGGCAGACGCGCTAGCCTCAGGAGCTAGTGGGCGCAAGCCCATGAAGGTTCGAGTCCTTTCTTCCGCACCAACCTTCGCTCATGAACGCAGGCGAAGGTTGCCCGCCATAGCGCGAAGCGCGACGGCGGGCCCGTCCCCTTCCAGAACGAGCTTCGGTTGGCAAGCCAGCGAAGGTTGTCCGCCGCAGTTGCGTGGCAGCGAAGGCGGATGACAACGAAGACATGAGCGACGCAATCGACGACCGCGCCGGCTTGTGTGCGTCCTGCCTTCACGCGCGTGCGGTCACGTCGTCGAAGGGCTCCACCTTCGTCCTGTGTCAGCTCTCGCTCGGCGATCCACGCTTCGCGCGTTATCCCCCGCTCCCGATGATCCAGTGTGAAGGGTATCGACGTGCCGAGACACCGCGCGCGCGTGTGAAGAGCAAGCGCGCCTCCGCGAGGACGCGCGTCACACGGCGGCTCAAATGAGGTGTGAAGTGTTCGGCTCGACGCCGAGCAGCGCCTTGCCGTAGATCTTCAGGTTCACCTGCCACTCAGACTTGGTCGGACACCTCCGTCGAAACGGCTCCGCGGTCCGCGTCGACGTTCGGCGTGAAGACGATTGGGACCGGGGAATCATCACGTCCCGGTCCCTTCATCCAAGGCTGGGATATGCTCTGGTGTCACGACGCAGAGCATGGAAGTACTCTCAGGCGTGGTCGTTGTGGCGCTTGGCGTTTTCTTAATAGGGTTGGCGGTGCTAATCGTTGTCAAACCGCGGCTCGCCGAACGTTTCATCCGGTCGTTTGCCGGTTCGCCGCAGGCCCACTATACAGAACAGACGTTGCGCCTGATTGCGGGTGGAGCGATGGTCATCTTCGCTCCTTCGATGTGGCACACCGACCTGTTCAAAGTCTTCGGATGGCTCATCGTCCTGAGTGCCGTCGTCCTACTGCTCGTCCCGTGGCGGTGGCATCATGAACTCGGCAAACAGGTGCTCCCGTTGGTCATTCGATACATGAAGGTATTTGCTCTCGGTGCCTTCGGACTGGGTGTCCTTATCTTCTATGGTGCGTCTCGTCTCCTGCTCTTGTGAAGTATCGCTTGAGATCAACACTGTAGATTTCACCGCACATTCGAGAGACGGTCGCGCCAAACGGCGGCTCAAATGAGGTGTGAAATGTTCGGCTCGACGCCGAGCAGCGCCTTGCCGTAGATCTCCAGGTTCACCTGCCACTCCGTGATCGCGTGATGGCTGGCGGTGTGCACGTCGCGCCACAGCCGCTGCATGCGGTTCGAGTCGGCAAGGCTGGACGTGCCGTGTGCCGCCACGAGCACCTCGACCGCCTCGCGACAGTACTTGGCGACGAGCGACGTGTCCATGCGCACGCGAGCCCGGGCCGTCAGGTCCATGACGCGCCCTTCTCCGGCCGCGCGATCGAGGTCGTCCGCCGCACGCGCCGCGTGCAGGAGGGCCGTGTCGATCTTCATCGACGCCTCGGCGACCTGCATCTGAAAGCCGGCTGACTCCTTCTGCGTCGCGAAGTTGGTGTGCGTGATGCCGCGCCGGCCCGACGCGGCAATCGCGTGGTCGAGCGCCGCGCGCGCCACGCCGAGCTGCGCGCCCGCCAGGATCAGCACCGTGACCGGCACGAACGCGACGCGGTACACCACTTCGTCGGTGAACTCGGTCCTGTAGGTGCCGGCAAACGCCTGCGGGTAGGGCAGGAAGCGGTGTTCGGGCACGAAGACGTCCTTCGCCACGATGGTGTTGCTGCCGGTGCCTTTCATGCCGGCCATGAACCACGTGTCCTCCACCGTCATCTCGCTCATCGGCGTGAGCGAGAGCCCGAGGTTGGCCATCTCGCCGCGCTCGTTCTTCATGTGAATGCCGCACGCCGCCCACTGCGCGTGGAGCGCGCCGGATGCCCACGGCCATCGCCCGTTCACGCGCCAGCCGCCCTCGACGGGCGTCGCGACGCCTTGCGGCGCGAGAGAGCCCGCGGCCCAGGCGTCGGGGTTCGATCCCCAGACGTCGCGCTGCGCGCGCTCGGGGAACAGCGCCGCCAGCCACGCGCACACGTTGACGAGGCTCGCGACCCACGCCGTCGAACCGCATCCGCGCCCGAGCTCCGTCATGACGTCGATGTAGGCGCGAATCGAGGTCTGATACCCGCCGAACCGCTTCGGGACCATCAGCCGGCACAAGCCGGCCTCCCTGATCGCGCGGACGTTCTCGTCGGGAAGCCGGCGCCCGGCGTCGGTCTGCTCCGCGTTGCGCTCGAGCACGGGGCGTAGCGCCGCCGCGCGGGCGACGAGCGTCGCGGTATCGGGCGTCATGGTTACGATGGACACGCTCCTACCTCCCCACTGCCACGAAGACCAC
>DASTDQ010000459.1:0-4828 GCA_035710305.1 Vicinamibacterales bacterium
CCGACGCGGGGATGCGAAAGACGACGCTGCGCCCGCCGACGTCCGACTGGATCACTCGAGTGTCGGTCGATGCTGCGTACACGAGGCCGCCCCGCTTGGGGATGGGAATGAAGTGCCAGACCGTGTCGATCGCGCTATAGACGACCGCCGTTGCGGCAATCGCCACTGCCAGGGTCAGCACCACGACCGTCGTCGGCCCGGGGTGCCGCGTCAGCGTCCGGAGGGCGTAACCGAGGTCGGACATAGCCCGAAGCTGCAGTGACAAAGCCCGTGCCACGTTGGGACCCTGGGCCAACTCCGCTTGTTCGAGCAGATTGGCGATGGCGTCCGGCCACGGCCTGGCGCAGTGTCCGCCAGTGGGACGATCTCGTTCGTCCCCGCACAGGGAGGGATTGGGCGAGTGGGGCGAGTAGGGCGTGTCAGCGCCCGCGCTTGCCCGCCTTCAGCATCTCTATCGTCTTGGCGACGCGTGCCGCGCGGGTCTCGTCTTTCTTCGCTTCCTCGATCCAGCGGACGTATTCCTGGCGGTGTGTGTAGCTCAGCCCATCGAAGAATAACTGGGCCGCCTTTTCGCTCTTGAATGCACGCTTCAGATCGGCCGGCACCGTTATGACGCGGGGCGTGTTGTCGGGAACCACGGTGATCGTGATTCGGTCGCCGATGGTCTTGCCCGTCTTGACTCGAAGATCTTTCGGGATGCCGACGACGTGACACGGTGTGCCCATGCGGACCAGGCGCGTGATGAAGGACTCGCCGTCAAAGGACGCCTTCACCTGCGGTTGCTTTTCACCAAACGCCTGCTCGACGTCGAATGGAACCTCGGCGTAGGCGCCGCCACCGCGGCCCGGCAGGATCTCGGCGGTAAAGGTATGCCGCGTGCTCATGTCTCTACTCCACGCGCAGGGCCTCGATCGGGTTCACCGAGGTCGCGCGCCGAGCCGGAACGATCCCGGCGGCGAACGACACGACGATCGCGAGGAGCGCGGCGCCCCCGATCACCGTCAGATCAGATGCTCCGACTCCGAACAGCATCGCCCGGCCGAGACGGCCGAGCGCGAGCGCCAGGACGACGCCGATCGCGCCGCCGATCAGGCTGATCCGCCCGACTTGCGACAGCACCAGCCGGCGTACGTCACGCGGCTGCGCCCCAAGCGCGACGCGAATGCCGATCTCCCGCAGGCGTCGCGCGACGCCGTAGGCGAGCACGGCATAAAGCCCGATAGCCGCGAGCACCGTCGCCAGCGCTGCAAACGACGATGACAGAGTGCCGAGCACCCGGTCGCGGGTCGTGTTGTCCCAGACCTGGTCGTCCATCGTACGCAGCGCGACGATCGGCAGATTGCGATCGAGTGCCCCGATGACACGTGGAACGTCGTCGATGAACGCTCGGGCGTTCACCGTCGTCCGGACGTAGTAGGTGAGCGTTCCCACGCCCGTTTCGCCCCTTGCTGTGTCCGGCTGCCGGTAGGGCATGATGAGCTGCGGGGGCGGCGGGTCCCTCACGTCGCTGTACCTTGCGTCGCGCACCAGCCCGACGATCTCGATATTCAGCGGCCGGTTGCCGCCCGCGCCCATGGCGAGGCGCTTTCCAATGACGTTCGGGCCCAGATTGAACTTGCGCCCGAAGGCTTCGTTGACGACGGCAACGCGTGGCGAGCTCTCTGTGTCCGTGCGTTCGAACTCGCGACCGGCAAGCAAAGTAATCCCCAGTGTCCGGAAGTAGTGGGTACCCACGCGTGCGACCGACACTCGAGTGTCGGCGTCCGGCCCCGCATCGAATCCCTCGACCGTCACGTTGTTGTTCCAGTTGCTGCTCGAGAGGATCGGCACAGTCGACGCGGTGACGGCCATCACTTCGGGTAAGGCTCGGAGCCGCTCTTCCACCTGATCGAACAGTGCCTGGGCCCGTTCCGGCGAGTAGCCGTTGAGGTACGGCGACAGCCTGAACGTCACGAGCCCCTCGCGCCGGATGCCCAATTCCACGCGGGCCAGGTTCAGGAGGCTCACGACAAAGAGTCCAGCGAGCGCGAGAAGCGCGGTCGCGAGCGCGATCTGCGACGTGGCCAGTGCTCCACGAAAGCGATTTGCGGATCGCGAACCGGCGGTGCGGCCCGTCTGCCCGTGCAGGCCGCCGAGCGCGGCGGAGCGTACACCGTGGAGAGCGGGGAAGAGACCAAAGAGGATGCTCGTACCCAACCCGAGCGCCAGCGTAAACAGCAGCACCGGCGCGTTGATCCCGAAGCTCAACATCGGCACGTCTTCGGCAGGCATGATCGCCAGCAGGCCGTCCAGCGTCAGGCGTGCGACGCCCAGTGCGCCAAGGGCGCCGGCCAGTCCGAGTACGGAGGCCTCGACGAGGAGCAAGCGCACCAACCTCCCGGCGGAGGCACCGATCGACAGGCGTACGGCCATCTCCTGGGATCGATCCGCGACCCTCGCCAGCAGGAGGTTGGCGACGTTCGCGCAGGCGATGACGAGTACGAACACGGTGATCGCGAACATCAGGAGAAGGACGGTCTGCACCTCGGTGCGCCCGCCGTTACGCCCGCGTGCACCGTCCTGCAGAACGATCCGCCGTTGCTGGAACTGCTCCCGCTGGCGGTCGCCCATCCCGCTCCGCAGCGCCGGAAACTCGACGTCGCGGATCAGCGCGGCGAACGGCACGTTCATGAGCCCCTCGGCCTGCTCGCGCGAGACTCCGGGTCCGATGCGGGCAAAGAGGTAGAGCCAATGGTTGTTGCGAGCCGTCATGCCATTCCATCGAGGCTGGCGATAGGCACGCTCGGCCATCATCAGCGGCACGAAGATGGCGGGGCGGTCCATCGTCGTGTTGCCGGAGAATCCTTCCGGCGACACGCCGACAATCGTCATCGGCTCGCCGTTGACGACGAGCGTGTCGTCGATCACCGCCGGATCGGCGCCGAAGCGGGTGCTCCAGTACGCGTGGCTGAGCACGACGACGGGATGCGCACCCTGGACGCGGTCGTCCTCGGGTCCCAGCAGTCGACCGAGAGCCGGAGTGAGACCAAGGGCAGGGAAGTACTGCCCCGAGACGAGCAGACCCTCCGCGTCCGAGGTCTGGCCACGATAGGCGAGGTTGGCGCCGAAATCCCGATGTGCCGCCATCCGAATGGAGTCGGGCCCGACTCGCTCGAGATCACGGAACAGGGGGTAGCTGAAGATCGCATCGGATCCGCCCGCGTCGCTGGACGAGCTCGATCCAGGCCGCGGCCCCGGGGAGGTGATGTTGACGATCTGATCCGGCGCGGCCACGGGAAGACGCCGCAGGAGCAGCCGCTCGAAGGTCGAGAAGATGGCCGTGTTGACGCCGATGCCGAGCGCGAGCGAGAGCACCGCGACGGTCGTCACGAGCGGCCGGTTCGCCAGCGAGCGCAGCGCGTAGCGGAAGTCCTGCCAGATCGCCTCGATCATTGTTGATCCTTGATCTTTGATTGTTGAATCGTTGGTGATTGGTGATTGGTGATTCTCGAATTATTGGTGATTCATGGCAGTGCGTCTCGCGTTGTGGGAATCGTCAATCAGAAATCAGCAATCACCAACGAATCGATAATCAAAGATCGCTAATCATTAATTCCTTTCGGGCCCAGTTCAAAAGCCGCCATCGTCTTGCGATCGCGGACGTACAGCGTCGTGCCCGCCAGCGTCGGCGGCGTCCACGACAGGTGTTCGAGAATCGGCGCTCGGGCGAGCACCTTCAAGCCCTGGGGCGAGACCGTCGCCAGACCGAGCGTGCCGTCTTCGTCCAGCACGATCAGCTTGCCGTCGGCATGGAGCAGCTGCGCGCGGGCGAAGCTCCGATCCTGCCAGGCCACCTTCCCGTCGCTCAGGTCTACCGCTGAAATGAACGCCGGCCCGAAGTCGCCGCTCGATCCATACGCATGGCTGCCCAACGGGATGATCGTCCCGATGTGGACGCGCATCCTGTTGCTGAACCACTTCTCGGTCACTGTCGTCGTGCCGCCGGCCTGGCGCAGCTCCAGCGCGCGGCTGCCCGTGCCATATGCGGATGAGACGATCAGCAGGTGGCTGTCGCGCACCCAGACAGGCGTGCTGATGTTGAGGCCCCAATCGGTCTTGTGCGGATGGCTCCAGAGCGTCCGCCCCGTGGCCGGATCCATGCCGGTGACGATGTCGCCGGCGAAGACGATCAACTGCGTCTGCCCGTCGACGTCGGCCAGGATCGGCGACGCAGGCGCCCAGACGAAGTAGCCGCTCTTCCACAGCAGCTTGCCCGTCTGCTGATCGAAGGCCGCCACTCCCTGATCCGGTCCGCCCATCGTCGTGATGATGCTGTTGCCGTAGAGGATCGGGCTGCCGCTGTACCCGCGCCCGGTCAGCGGGGCACGGTATTCCGCGACGAAGTCGCGAGACCAGAGCCGCTTGCCCGTGGCCTTGTCGAGAGCGAAGAGCTCGCTGCGCGAGCTGGCGGCGAAAATGCGGTCGCCGGCGATGACTGGAGTCGAATGGGGTCCGAGGCCTTCGTTGAAGTTGATTTGTGCGGTCGGCGCGGGGTATTTGAATTCCCACAGCGTCTTGCCGCTGGCGCCGTCGAAGGCTGCCACGAGCTCTTCATGACGCCCTCCTGAGATCTGTCGGTACATCGTGTAGAGACGTCCGCCCTCGGCGAGGATCGACGAATGACCCTCACCGAGCGTCCGGCTCCACAGTCTCTTGGGCCCGCCGGCGGGCCAGCTCGAAGCCAGGCCCGTTGAATTGGAGATGAAGTTGCGGTCCGGTCCACCCCACTGCAGCCAGTGAGCGGCCGATTGAGCGCGCACCGTTACTGGCGCTTCCATCAGCGCCAGTG
>DASTDQ010000460.1:0-10472 GCA_035710305.1 Vicinamibacterales bacterium
GCCGTCACTCGGTCATCGACGGGCTCAATCGCGCGACCGACGTCATGCTGGGCGGCAAGGTCGCCGTGGTCCTCGGCTTCGGCGAGGTCGGCAAGGGCTGCGCACAGGCCCTCCGTGGCCAGGGCGCGCGCGTGATCATCAGCGAGATCGATCCGATCTGCGCGCTGCAGGCGGCGATGGAAGGCTTCGAGGTCAATACGCTCGAGAACGTGGTCGACCAGGCTGACGTCTTCATCACGACGACCGGCAACTTCAACATCATCACGGCCGCGCACATGGCCAAGATGAAGGACAAGGCTGTCGTCGGCAACATCGGCCACTTCGACAACGAGATCGACATGGCCGGCCTTGCCAAGGTGAAGGGCGTCAAGCGGATCAACATCAAGCCGCAGTACGACGAGTGGGTCTGCCCGGACGGCCACAGCGTGATGATCCTGGCCGAAGGGCGGCTGATGAACCTCGGGTGCGCGACGGGCCACCCGAGCTTCGTGATGTCGTCCTCGTTCACCAACCAGGTGCTGGCGCAGCTCGAGCTCCAGGCCAACGCCGAAAAGTACGGCAAGACGGTGACGATGCTGCCGAAGAAGCTGGACGAGGAAGTGGCGCGGCTGCACCTCGATCAGCTCGGCGTCAAGTTGACAAAGCTCTCGAAGGAACAGGCCGACTACCTCGGCGTGCCCGTCGAGGGACCGTACAAGCCGGAGCACTACCGCTACTAGTGAGTGGTTGGTGGTTAGTGAGGGGGCCGGTCCTTTCGGGCCGGCCCTTTTTCTTTTCCTCTGCCCCTGCCCCCTGCCCCCCTGCCCCCTGCCCCCTGCCTTCGTCTATACTCCGGCCACTCGCCACACTCGAAAGGACCGCCTGTGACTACGAATTCGCGTTTCGCGGGGACGTTCGCGGTGATCGTTGCGGTAGCCGGCTGGGGGATCGGCAACGCCCAGGCGCCGGCAAATCAAGGTGCGAAGGCCGCGCGTGTGAGTCACCAGGACTGGCCGACGGGCCATTACAGGGTTGTCGAGAACTGGCCGAAGCCGCTGCCGGACACGCGGCACTCGCACGACGGCTGGACCTGGGGATCGTTCGGCGGTGTCTACGCGGAGAGTCCGGATCGCATCTGGATCGCGATGCGCGGCGAGCTGCCGCTGCCGCAGGGAGCCTCGCCCTGGACGCCGTACGCCGCGCTCAACCCGTCGCGTGGCAACGCCACGGGCAACGGCGACGGCATCTCGGCGACCTGCCAGGCCGAGCCCAAGCGCGGATGGGAGCGCCGGTTCCAGCACTCGATCCTCGTCGTGGACGGCCAGGGGAACCTCGTTGACGAGTGGCCGCACCTCGACGAGATGTTCAGCAAGCTGCCGTGCGGCCGCGGACCGCACCAGATCAAGATCAGCCCCTACGACAAAGAGAAGCACGTGTGGATCATCGACGACCAGCTCCACATGATTTACCGCTTCACCTACCAGGGCAAGCTCGTACACAGCAAGGGAGAGCTCGGCAAGCGTGGCCGCGGCCCGAACACGTTCGATCGGCCGACGGACATCGCGTGGCTGCCTGACGGGACGTACTTCATCACGGACGGCTACGGCGGGACGCGCGTAGCGAAGTACGACGCCAAGGACAACTTCATCACGGACTGGGGCCAGGCGCCGAAGGACCCGAAGAGTCCAGGGCCGAACGAGTTCAACACCGTTCACAGCATCGCGATCAGCGCCGACCGACGGCTCTTCGTGGTCGATCGGGGACATGCACGGATGCAGGTCTTCGACGAGAACGGCAAGTTCCTCGACATGTGGACGCTGCGGTCCCCGCACTGGCCCGCCAACCAGAACACGCTCATGGTGAATCACTTCATCGACCAGAGCGGCTTCATCTGGGTGGGCGACGCGCCGACGAGCCGGATCATGAAGTTCGATCTCAACGGGAATTTCCTGTACGGCTGGGGCGCTCCGGGCGGGCAGGCTGGGCGGCTGAATTGCTCGCACGGGATGACGACCGATCAACTCGGGAACCTGTACGTGGCCGATTGCTTCGCAGGCCGGGTGCAGAAGTTCGAGCCGGTTCCCGGCGCCGATCCCACCAAGATCGCGGGACAGATTCTGCGGACCTGGGATACCTGGAAGCGCAAGTGACCGAGGCTCGACCGAGTCGGGCCGCTTGGCGCGGCTGTTGAATCATGATGCGGCCCGTCTTCCTGGGGGAAGAGTGCTGCTATCGGTGAAACACAGTAAAGACGTGATGAGGAACCACTTGCGAGGCCGGCGGCATATCAGTCTCCCCACAGCTATCCAGCATTTTGGATTGGATTAGGGCTGTCGCCGGATCAGCGCCAAGTCATGGGGACTTTCTCTCAACTCACAACGATCGTTCGCTCCTCGTGGAGGATTTCGACATGTTGAGATTTGGCAGGGTGATCGTGTTGTTCGCGTTGTGCGTTGCCGCGCCGGCGGCCGCCTACGCTCAAGCCTCGATTGTGGGGACCGCCAGGGATGCCTCCGGGGCCGTGTTGCCCGGTGTCGCTGTTGAAGCATCGAGCCCGGCGCTAATCGAAAAGACCCGAACGGTCGTGACCAATGCGGTCGGTCAGTACGCCATCGAGGACCTGAGGCCCGGGACCTATACGGTCACGTTTACGCTGTCCGGGTTCAGCGGGATCAGGCGCGAAGGGATCGAACTGGCCGGCGCGTTCGTCGCGACGGTCAACGCAGAGATGAGGATCGGGGGCGTCACGGAGACGATTACGGTGAGCGGCGAAGCGCCGGTCGTCGACGTGACGAGCACGCGCAATCAGCAGGTGATCAGCAACGAGACGATCTCCGAGATTCCCTCGTCCCGGCAGTATTCCGCGTTCACGCATCTCATCCCGGCGATCAACGTCCAGCAGAACGACTTCTCGGGCTCCAACCCCGCACTCTACAGCGTGTTTCAGATCCACGGCGGGCGCAGGAACGAGGGGCAGGTCCTCGTGGACGGCATGAACGGCGGCTACCAGGGCATGGGCGTGTCGGGCTACGTGCCCGAGGTCGGTACCGCGCAGGAAGTCGTGTTCAGCCTGGCGGGCGGGCTTGGCGAGGCGACCACCGGCGGCCCGCAGATGAACATCATTCCCAAACAGGGCGGCAACAACTTCTCCGGCGGCATCTTCATCAGCGGCACGGGCGACGCCCTCCAGGGCAGCAACCTCACTCCGGAGATACAGGCCCAGGGGCTCACCGCGACGAACTCGATCAAGCAGCTGTGGGACATCAACCCGTCGTTCGGCGGCCCGATCGTCCGTGACAAGCTGTGGTTCTACGGGACGTACCGCTACCAGGTCAGCCGGCAGAATGTCGCCAGCATGTGGGTCAACAGGAACGCCGGCGATCCAACGAGCTGGGCCTATGACCCTGTCCTGGAAGACCAGGCCGTCGCCGACGGCAACTGGAACAACGGGTCCGCGCGGATCACGTGGCAGGTGACGCCGCGAAACAAGTTCAGCGTCTGGTCGAGCGTGCAGTATCACTGCCTGTACTGTGAAGGCGGCGGCGACGGCACCGGGCTTGGCTTCGGGGCGATGATCACCTCGCCCGAGGCGACGGCGACGAACGAAAACCATCCGAGCTGGCTGACGCAATTGAGCTGGACGTCGCCGTTCACCAATCGCGTGCTGCTCGAGGCCAACGCGCAGCTCGGGCCCTACTTCTGGTGGGGCAGCCGTCAGAAGAACTCCTACGACGACACGATGATTCCGGTACAGGAGACCGCAGGTCCCTATCCGGGCATCAATTACCGGGCGCCGGTCGGTCTCGGTGCGGGGGCGTGGTCCGAGCACACCGGATTGACGAACATCCTCCAGGGGGCGGTCTCGTACATTACCGGGTCGCACTCGTTGAAGGTTGGTTACCGTTTCCACCACAACCTGTCTACCTTCCCGGCGAACTTCTACAACAACACCGGACTCAGGTATACCCTCACGGGCGGCATTCCCAGCCAGGTGACGGCGTACGCTGAAGGTGGATCGCAGCAGGAACAGCATCAGACGATGAATGCGTTCTATGCCCAGGATCGCTGGACGGTCAATCGCCTCACGGTGCAGGCCGGGCTCCGTCTCGAGCACTTGAGCGATTACTTCCCCGAGCAGGTGATGGGTCCAAACCGCTTCCTGCCCACCGCCGTGGTCTTCCCAGCCGAAGAAGGCCCGCTCAATCAGAAGGACCTGATGCCCAGGTTCGGCGTGTCATACGACCTGTTTGGCAACGGGAAGACGGCCCTCAAATTCTTCACGGGCCGATACGTGACGACGTTCAACACGGTGGACGAGTGGGCGAACTTCAGCCCCGCCGGAATCAGCCGTTTCCAGAGCACGGACCAGCGAGGCTGGGACGACTTCGCGTATCCGGTCGGCGATCCCCGCAGGGGGGATTTCGTCGCCGATTGCAACTTCCTGGATCCGGCGGCCAACGGCGAGTGCGGACTCGGGAGTGCGTTTTTTGGAAAAGCCCTCCCTTCGAACTCGATTGACCCCGCGTTCGTGGATGGCTGGAACACGAGGGAGTACAGCTGGGATCTGAACGCCGGCATCACGCAGGAGCTCGTGCCGAGAGTGTCGCTCCAGGTTGACTACATCCGCCGGAGCTGGGGGAACCTGGGGGTCACCGTCAACGATGCGTGGACGGCGGCGGATTTCGACACCTTCCACTACACCGTTCCGCAGGACAGCCGCCTGCCGGGCGGCGGCGGCTACACGCTGACCTACCGCGACGTGAAGCCGGGGAAGATCCAGCAGATCAGCAACCGGCTCACCTTCGCCAACGAAGTCGGCGGAGCCTTCAACAACTTCAACGGCGTTGACGTGACCGTGAACGCGCGTCTGCGCGACGTCACGATCCAGGGCGGCACGAGCACCGGCAACGTCGTCGAGGACTCGTGCGGCGTGGTCGCGGAGAACCCCGAGTACTACATATTTGGTCCCTGGGGCGGCACGGGCGGGTTCCTCGACACGTTCCTCGGTGGCATCGGGCAGTGGCCGCAGGAGTTCTGCCATCGCGAGACGGGATGGAAGACGAACATCAAGGGGCTGGCCTCGTACACGGTGCCGAAGATCGACGTGCTGCTCAGCGGGACGTTCAAGAGCCTGCCGTACCCCGGGAACGAATTCCCGTCCGTGCAGAGTCAGAGCCTCGGTGGCCAGACGCTCGGGTTGTTCCTTGGCATTCCGGGGGTGGACAGCACGGACCTTGGCCGCCCGCTGTCCAGTGGCATTCCCATCCAGTTCCTGAACCTCGTCCACCCCGGCGAGTCGTATGGCGATCGCCTGACCTCGATCGATCTCCGGTTCGGCAAGATCCTGAGGTACGGCAACTCGCGGGCGTCGATCAACTTCGACATCTACAATCTGTTCAATTCAAACACGACGGAGGTATACCAGCGGAATTACTCGGCTCCCACGGCTCCGGGAGCGGTACCGCGGTCCACCTATCTCGATCCGCTGCAGATCATGTCCGCGCGGTTCTTCAAGATCAGTGGTCAGATCGATTTCTAAGCGGGAATAGGGCACTCCGAATCCCCGCCTCCGGCCTTCGAGCCGGGGGCGGGGCCGTTCCGCGGTCCATCCTTCGCCCGCCTCACATTCCTATTGACATTCGATAGGAACCAGCCAACGATACGTCTTCGTATAGAACGTCTGTACGTAGCGTCCGGCTTTAGCCGGACCTGACCACGGAGCGCGATCCCATGGCACGCACCCCCGCGGCCCTCCTGCAGGGCACGCTCGACCTGTTGATCCTGAAGGCCCTGTCCACCGGCGAGCTGCACGGACTAGGCGTCTCCCGTCGCATCGACCAGATGACCGGGGGCACCTTCGTCGTGCAGCCGGGCTCGCTCTTTCCGGCGCTGCACCGGCTCGAGGAGGCCGGTTGGCTCGAGGCGAGCTGGGACGCGTCGGAACACAACCGCCGCGCCAAGTTCTACGCGTTGACGAAGGCGGGCCGCCGCCAACTGAGTCAGGAGACGGCCGACTGGAATCGCGTCTCGTTGGCAATTGCGCGTGCCCTCAAAGCCTAGGAGCAACGATGTCCCGTCTGTGGAGCCTGTGGCGAAATCTCTGGCGGAAGGAACAGGTCGAGCGCGATCTCGACGACGAGATGCGGGCGACGCTGGACCTGCTCGCTGAAGAAAAGGTCCGCGCGGGGCACGCCCCCGATGACGCACGACGAATCGCGTCGCTCGAGCTCGGAGGCGTGGAGTCGGTCAAGCAGCAGGTGCGCGACGCGCGGCGCGGTGCGGTCCTCGACACTGTCGTCCGGGACGTTCGGCACGCCGCCCGCCTGCTCTGGCGCAATCCGCTGTTCACGCTCACGGCTGCACTCTCGCTCGCCATTGGCATCGGCGCCACGACGGCCATCTTCACCGTCGCCAACGGCTTGCTGTTGCGCGCGGCCACGGGCGTTGCGGATCCCACGAGTCTCATCGACATCGTCCGGCGCGATCCCCGTCAAGGGCCTGGCGTCGAAGAGATGTCGTACCCGGACCTGGTCGACGTGCGTCAGCACGCCACGCTGCTCGACGAGGTGTTCGGGTACCAGCTCACGCTGACGCCGGCCAGCCTGAATGTGGACGACTCGTCTTCCGCCGTCTTTGCGAGCGTTGTCACGACGAACTATTTCAGGGCGCTCGGTGTGACGGCGGCCGCGGGGCGCGTCTTCGACGCGGGCGACGTCGAGCAGGCGGGTGCCAGTCCGATTGTCGTCCTGAGCCACGAGTTCTGGCTGCGCCGGTTCGACGGCGATTCCGGCGTCGTGGGTCGTGGCGTGCGGATCAACAACGTGCCCATGACGATCGCCGGTGTCGCGGCCGGCGGCTTTCGCGGCGTCAGCGTGGTTGCCCCGGATCTGTGGGTTCCCGTCTCGGCGATCGCGGCGCTCGCGCCCGAGGGCGGCGGAGTCGAATTGACCGATCGACGCGTCCCGTGGCTGATGCTGGGGGCGCGGCTGAAGCCGGGTGTGTCACGTGCCCAGGCCTCGGCGGAACTGGCGGGCATCGGCGCAGCCATCCAGCGGGACACGCCTTCGAACCCCTTCATTCCGGAGGGCGCCCACGAGGTCGATTCATCCTCTCTCGTCTGGAGCGCCGAGGTCGCCTCCCCGATTCCCTACGGCTTGCGAGTGCTGGCGGCTGGGTTTCTCGGGCTGCTGATGACGCTCGTGGCCGTCGTCCTCGTGATCGCCTGCGCGAATCTTGGCGGTGTCCTGCTCGCGAAAGCCACCGGCCGCCGGCGGGAGATCGCCGTGCGAACCGCGGTCGGGGCGGGGCGCGCCAGGCTGGTGCGCCAACTGCTCACCGAGACGGTGCTCCTCTTCGCGCTCGGAGGCATCGCGGGCCTCGCGCTGGCGCGTGGCATCACGACGCTCCTGATTTCGCTGCTGCCTGAATTCCCGCTTCCGGTCAGCCTTTCGGTGCCGCTCGACCTTCGCGTCGTGGCGTTCGCGCTCGTGCTCTCCTTCATTGCCGCCATCCTGGCCGGCCTGGCCCCGGCGCTCCACGCATCGAAGTCCGATGTCGTGACGGCGCTCAAGGACGACGTGCAGGGGCCGGTCGATCGCTTGCGCCTCCGCAATACGTTCGTCGTCGCGCAGGTTGCCTTCAGCGTCCTGCTCGTCGTGGTTGCGGCGCTCCTCGTTCGCGCGTTCGACAACGTCATCTCCGTCAAACACGGCTTCGATCCGCGGGACGTCGAGGTCGCCTCACTCGATCTGACGATGGGGGGCTATACCAACGCGACCGGCGGCGAGGTGGTGCGCCGCCTGCGCGAGCGGGTCCGCGCCATCCCGGGCGTCGCACGTGCATCGATCGCCGATCACGCCCCAGCCCCGGGGGGACGAAGTTTCGGAAGCATCTCGGTCCCGGGCGCCGTGCAGCCGGGCGGGAGGTCCGACACGTTTACGAACTGGACGCTTGTCGAGCCCGACTACTTCCGGACCGTCGGCATCCCGCTCATGGCGGGCCGTGACTTCACCGACGCCGATGGTCCTGGCGCCGAGCTCGTGGTGATCGTCGGCCAGCGGACGGCGAAGCGCCTCTGGCCCGACCGCGATCCGATCGGGCAGCTCGTCTCCGTCCGCCCCCCTCAGGGCCCGCAGGCGGCGACGCTGCAGCCGCGCGATCCGGGCACGCGCGTACCGGACAGGCAGCTCCGTGTCGTCGGCGTCGTGGGTGATCTGAACTTCGGCACACAAGGCGATTCGGCACCGCTCAGCATCTATGTCCCCTTCCAGCAGAAGTACCTCGCCCAGATCACGATACTGGCTCGCCGGAAGACAGAAGGGCAAAGCCTGGCGCAGGAACTCCGGTCGGCCGTTGCCTCCATCGATCCCAATCTCCCCGTGCTCACAACCGAGTTGCTCGAGCGGCAGAACAACGGGCCGGTGCAGACACAGCTTCGCGTTGCGGCGACAGTGGCCGGTAGCGTCGGCATCATTGGTCTGTTCCTGGCCGGCATCGGAATCTACGGTGTCACGGCCTACGCAGTGACACGGCGCACGCGTGAGATCGGGATTCGTCTTTCGCTGGGTGCATCGAGCAGGGAAGTGATCGGCCTCGTTCTGCGTCAGGGCATGCGCCTCGTCGTCATCGGTTCGGCAATTGGCCTTGCCCTCGGGATCGGAGCCGGGAAGCTGCTGTCCGGGCGACGGTTCGGCATCCCGCAGGCCGACCCTGCCGTCCTCATCGGTGCGGGCCTGCTGTTTGCCGTCGTCGGGCTCGTCGCGTGCTACATACCGGTGCGTCGCGCCGCCAGCATTCGAGCGACGGAGGCGCTGCGATACGAATAAGGGGGAAGGGGGAAGGGGGAAGGGGCAGGGGCAAGGGGGCAGGGGGCAGGGGGCAGGGAGGAGTCGAGAGAAGATAGGCGTGTGAACGACGACGCGCGTCTGCGCGAGCATGTCCGTCCACCGGGATGGCGCAATCCATCTCCGGCCCCCAGGTACGACCTCGTCGTCATCGGCGGCGGGACGGCCGGCCTCGTCTGCGCGGCCGGCGCGTCAGGGCTCGGCGCCCGCGTGGCGCTCGTCGAGCGAGCCTTGCTCGGCGGCGAGTGCCTCAACACCGGCTGTGTCCCGTCGAAATCGTTGTTGCGATCGGCACGAGCGGCGTCGGAAATGCACGGGGCCGCCTCACTCGGCATGACGGCGGCGGGGCCGCCCGATTTCGGCGCGGTCATGGCACGGCTCCGTGCGAGGCGCGCCGATCTGGCACCGCACGACTCCGCCGAGCGCTTGAAATCGCTCGGCGTGGACGTGTTCTTCGGGACGGCCGCATTCTCGAGTCCGCGGTCGGTGACGGTCCGCTCGAACGGATCGAACGCGGCGGACGATTCGGGGGTCGTGCTTCGCTTTCGCAAGGCCGTCATCGCCACCGGAAGCCGGCCGTTGGTGCCGGACATCCCGGGATTGGCCGGCACGCCGTTCCTGACGAGCGACACGCTCTTTGACCTCACCGATCGGCCGAAGTCGCTGATCGTGATCGGCGCCGGGCCGACGGGCTGCGAGATGGCGCAGGCGTTCGCGGGGCTGGGCACGCGCGTCACGCTCGTTGAATCGTCGCCGCACGTGCTGCCGAACGAGGACGCCGAGGCCGGTGCCATTCTGGGCGATCGTCTGAGGAAAGATGGCGTCGAGCTCCGGCTGGGGGCCGCGATTGCAGCGGTACGATGGTCGCAAGGCTGTTTCGTGCTGGATGGCGCGGGACCTGCGATGTCGGCAGAGGCGGTACTCGTCGCAACCGGGCGAACGCCTTGCGCTGACGGCCTGGATCTCGACGCAGCCGGGGTGGCGCACGACGCGAAAGGCGTGACGGCCGATGACTTTCTTCGAACCACCAACCGTCGCGTCTTCGCGGCCGGCGACGTCTGCTCGAGGCTCAAGTTCACACACATGGCCGATGCCATGGCGCGCATCGTCATTCAGAACGCGCTGTTCTTCGGGCGCCGGCGTGTCTCCGCGCTCGTCGTCCCCTCGTGCACGTTCACGTCGCCGCAGGTCGCCCATGTCGGACGTACCGTCGCCGAGGCTTCCGCGAGCGGGGCCGACACGATCACGATTCCGCTGTCGTCGGTCGATCGGGCGGTCGTGGACGAGGCCACCGCCGGCTTCTTGCGCATCCATCACACGGGCGGGCGTATCGTCGGCGCGACGATTGTCGCTCCGGAGGCTGGCGAGATGATTGGCACGATCGTGCTGGCGATGCAGCACGGCCACGGCCTGGCTGATCTCGCGTCCGTCTCCTTTCCTTATCCCACAGTGTCGCTGGCGCTCCGCCAGGCGGGTGACGCCTACCGACGGTCGCGTCTGACGCCAGTGGTCCGTGCGCTGCTGCGCTACTATCTGAGCGCCTTCCGATGACGGCTCTGCTCGTGGCGCTGATCCTGTGGCAGCCTTCGGCGTGCGCGGAGGATTCCGTGCTCGCCAGGGCAGCACAGCGCGCCGACGCGTTCGATCTCG
>DASTDQ010000461.1:0-4300 GCA_035710305.1 Vicinamibacterales bacterium
CCCCACGCGTAGGCCCGGCCGACGAGCACGGCGCGGGCGCCCAGGCAGAGCGCCTTCACCACGTGGCTGCCGCGCCGGATGCCGCCGTCCATGAGCACGTCTACGCGGCCGTTCACGGCCTCGACGACCTCGGGCAGCGCACGCAGCGACGCCGGCACGCCATCGAGCTGGCGCCCGCCGTGGTTCGATACGACCACCGCGCTCGCCCCGGCGTCGATCGCGCGGCGCGCGTCGTCTCCCGTGTGAACGCCCTTGACGACGATCGGGCCCTTCCACGCGTCGTGCATCCAGCGCAGATCCTTCCAGGTCACGACCGTCTCTTCGAGGAGCACGCCGACGTCGCTGCACGGCATCGGGCCGACGCCGGGCAACTCGACGTTGGGAAACACCCTGACGGCGCCGTCACTGAGGTAGCCCAGCACCCATCCGGGGCGTGTGACGAACTGCCACGCGTGCGGCAGGCTCGACCAGAAGCGCCCCTGCAGCAGCGGCCTGACGCCATACCGGTAATCGCGCTCGCGCATGCCGGCCACCGGAGTATCGATCGTCACGACGAGCGCCTCGTACCCGGCCGCTTTCGCGCGCGCGATCGTCGCCTCGGCGACCGCGCGGCCGCCCGGGACGTAGAGCTGATACCACAGCAGGCCGCGAGCACTTTCGCGGACGTCCTCGAGCCGCGTCCCCGAAAACGACGAGAGGACGTAGCCCGTGCCGGCGGTGCTCGCCGCGCGGGCGGCGCACTCCTCTCCGCGTGGATGGAACATGCGGCAGAAGCCGACCGGGGCGAGCAGGAACGGCAGATCGATGGTCGTGCCGAGAACCGTCGTCCGCAGGTCGCAGTCCGGCACGGCTATGCACTGGCGCGGACGGAACGTCACGTCGTCAAACGCCCTGACGTTTTCACGGAGCGTGATCTCGTCCTCCGCGCCGCCGTCGATGTACGCGAAGACCAGGGACGGCAGGCGCTTCCGGGCGAGGCGCCTGAGGTCCTCGATGTTGATCACGCGCGGGAACGCGACGGCGCGAGCCAGGCTCGCCTCGGATCGCATCGCGCTACTTCGTCGCGGCCTTCTTCTGTCCCTCGAGCATGGTGAGGAACGCCTGTTCGCTCCGATCCACATACGCTTTGAAGCCTTCGGGATCGACGAACGGATTCGGACCGCCCTTTTCGAGCTGTGCGTACTTTCCGGTCAGGCCGTAGAAAGCTCCGTGTGCGCCGAGAAACACGTCGACCGGAAGGGCGCGCATCACCTTGAAGCTCCTCACGTAGTCGTCGGCAATCTGCGGGTAGTCCTTGTTGCCGACGAGCACGTACCCAGGGTTGACGCCGATGCTGCCCGAGATGACGACGTCGTACGAGCGGCCGCCCTCTTGCGCCTTCAGCGTCCACGTCGTGCAGCCCGGGGTGTGTCCCGCCGTCAGGCGGGCCACCATGGTCGTTCCACCCAGCTTCACCTCGTCTCCGTCGCGCAGCACGCGATCGATCGGGTGCGGCTTCCCCCCCGGTTGCATCCTGCGCAGCGCGGGCACGTCCTGTTCCATGGCCATCACCTGCGCCTTGGTCAGTTCCTTGACGAGCGCGTCCCCTTCCATGTGATCGCCGTGGGCATGGCTGCCCACCAGGATCCTGATGTCCTCGAACTTGAATCCAAGTTTCTCGACTGCGGCACGAATCACCGGAACCGTCGTCTCGAAGCTGCTGTTGACGAGGATGTGGCCCTCCGGCGTGGTGATGAGGAAAGACGCCAGCTGATCCGACCCCACGTAGTAGACGTTGCCGATGATCTTGTGCGGCGGGAATGGCCCGTTGAAGTTCTGCTGTCCCCGTCCCTGCCCCTCGAGCCCGGCGCCGGAGGCGAGGAGCACGATGCCCAGGACCACGACGTGATGCGTCCGCATGACCTTCACCCTCGAGTTTTGAGTCTTGAGTTTTGAGTTTTGACCTACTCGGTCACCACAATCTGCCCCACCGCCCACGGATGCTCCTTGCACATGTAGGCGTGGCTGCCCGGCTTGTCGAACGTGACGCCGCCGACGTCGGCCGGGTTGAGCGGCCCGGTCGTCCACGATCCATCCTGCGCCACGATCGTGTGCACCATCAGGCCGTTGTTGCGCCACGTCACCTGCGCGCCTCGCTTCACGCGCGCCCGGTACGGGCTGAAGGCGTATTCGTCCGTCATGTAGTGGAATCCCGTGAACCCGGTGTCGCGGACGAGCGAGGCCGTTTCGATCTGCGTCGTGTCGGTGATCTGGCCGCCGAACAGCTCCGGCTGCGGCGGACGGGCGGGTGCCGCCGCCTGCGGCACCGTGCCGCCCAGTTTGAGCACCCACACGCCGGCCGACGAAACCGCTGCGACGTACTGCTCGCCGCCGATCTCGTACGTCAGCGGGGGTCCGCCAGCGGCTCCCAGCTGAAACTGCCACAAGAGATTCCCGGTCCTCGCGTCGTAGGCCTGCAGGTTGCCGTCGGGCGCCGACTGGAACATCAATCCACCGGCCGTCGTCATCGCGCCGGTGGGCCGGCCCGGTCGAAACTCCTTCTTCCACACGACCTTGTTCGTTCGGCTGTCAATGGCAGCCAGCAGCCCGTGACTGAGACGATTCAGGCCAGGCACCCGCTGGTTGAAGCCGTTGCTGAAGAACCAGGGATTCTCATCGCGCCGCAGCCAGCCAAGCGACGCGTTGCCGGCCGCGTAGAAGTATCCGGTGTCTGGACTGTAGGCCATGGGCGCGACGCGCATGCCGAAAGTCGGCGTGAGCAGATTCGGCTTGTCCACCGATGCGGGCGTGTAGAAGTCGCATCCGAGATCGAAACCCTGCGGCAGCGGCTGTTGTTTCCAATGGGCACAGTCGGGCAACGCGCTGTCGGCGCCCGCAGGAAACGGTTGCGTCGCCGCGGTGGTTCGACGCGCGTCCTGTGGCACGGGCCGATCCTCGATGCGGGACAGCGGCTTTCCTGTTTCGCGGTCGAGCATGAACAGATAGCCGTCGGCGCGCATCGCGGCAATCGCCTTTCGCGAACGTCCTTCGATCTGCGCGTCGTACAGGACCGGTGAAATGGCGATGTCGGCTTCCCAGATGTCGTGGCGGATCGTCTGATAGTGCCAGCGGAGCTTCCCGGTCTTCATGTCGATTGCCACGACGGAACAGAGATAGAGGTTGGCGCCGGGCCGTCCCTCTCCCGCGAGCTGAGGAACGCCGTTGCCGGTCACGTAATACACGAGCCCCAGATCGGGATCCGACGCGCCCACGAGCCAGACGGCTCCGCCGCCCCGCTGCCAGATCGGGCTCCCCTTCGGCCAGCTCTCCGAGCCCGGCTCACCAGGTGCAGGCACCGCGAAGAATCGCCATGCCTCGTCGCCGCTTTTGCCATTCAGCGCGACGACCTGTCCGCGCCAGCCGTTGTCGGCGCTCAACCCGACCGACACGATGCCTCCCGCATACACGGGCGCGCCGGAGATGACCTGACCCTTGTCCCTCGCTTTGTCGCCGACGTACTTGTTCCAGACGAGCTCGCCCGTCTTCTCACGCAGCGCGATCACGCGCGCGTCCGAGAGCCCCACAAAGACGAGGCCGTCACCAATCGCCACGCCTTCGCGGTCCGGAGCGCCCATGCCCGCCTGCTGGCCGCCTTGAAATCGCCAGACTCTGGCGCCCGTCCGGGCATCGAGGGCATAAACGTTCGGCCCCGCCGTCAGGAACATCAGGCCATCGCGCACGACGGGCATCGAGCGGGTGGCGGGGTTGGAGTCGAGCTTCTGCGGCGTCCACGCGCCGCCAAGCTTCGTGACGTTCTGCGTGGTGATCTGGTTGAGCGTCGAGTGGCGGCTGTTGCCCGAATCTCCGCCGACGGCCGGCCACTCCTTGCCGGCAGGGGGCCGTGGGCCGTCGCCCGACTGCACATTGACAGCAACCGGCAGAACGAGGACCGTCACCGCCGCGAGCACGAGGGGGCGCCAGAAGCTGCTCATGGGGAATGCTCCTTCGGGAGCAGATGATACTCCTCGATTGACAACGCCGCCTCGGCGCTGTTACATGCGCACATGGCAGAAGGCGGCTTCCCGGGCACGCTGTCGCGGCGTGAGCTGATGAAGCGCGCGGCGGCCGGCGCCGCAGCCATTGCCGGCAGCGGGATCGTGGCCGGACCTGCCTTCGCGGAAGCGGCGGCGCAGAATGCCAGCCCCGCCGATCTCGCCCTCGTGAACGGCAAGTTCGTGGACGGCCGCGGCCAGGTCGCGACGGGGCTGACGATCAGGAACGGCCGCATCGCCGGCATCGGCGAGGCTCGGGCGCTCGGCTC
>DASTDQ010000462.1:0-5431 GCA_035710305.1 Vicinamibacterales bacterium
CCGTCAGGTCACCAACCTCGAGGCCGTCGAGCTCGTGCCCGGCACGTGGTCGCACGACGAGCGGCAGTTGGTGATCGATGCCTCAGTGAACGGCAACTCCGACATCTACGTGGTCAACGTCGAAGACGGTCGAGCCACGCCCGTCACGACCGAGCCGTCGCTGGACACACACGCCAGCTGGTCGCACGACGGGCAATGGATCTATTTCTCGTCGTCGCGATCTGGGACGGTGCAGGTGTGGAAGACCTCTCCGAAGGGAGGCCCGGCAATCCAGGTCACCAAGGGCGGCGGCATCGAGCCGAAGGAGACCCTCGATGGGCGAACTCTCTTCTACCTGAACATCGACAGGCCTCCCACTTCCACGATAAGGCAGGTGTCTCCAAGCGGCGGCGACGAGGTCGTCGTTCTCAATCGCGGCGTCGGCCTCGGCAAATGGGCGGTCACTCGCGACGGGATCGTCTTCGTGACAATGGGAAGAGAGTACGACGCGCTGGACTTCTACGCGTTCAGCGATCGACAGGAGCGGCGTCTCGGGCGGCTGCCGGACAAAGTGTCACGGATCGGGGGCCTCGGGCACCTTCGGGTCTCTCAGGATGGTCGATGGGCTCTCATCGGCGTCACCGAACTATGGGAAAGCGACATCATGGTGGCTGAGGGCGCCTGGTAGCTGACCGTGGGGACACGGATTCCCAGCGCGGTCCCCTGCGCTAATTGATGGAGTTGGCGGCGCGGCATCCACTAGTTGGTTGACGCCTCGAGCTGCGCGGTCAGCACAGTCATGTGGCGCGTCGGCCGAGGACGTTCTCATCCAGCACGAAGCGGGGGTGCTCGCCTGTTGCTACTGGTCGCGCAGGACGAGCATCGGATCGACGCGAGCCGCGCGGACGGCCGGAATCGCGCACGCGACGGCGGACACGGTGGCGAGCAGACCGGCGACCAGCGCGAACGTCACAGGATCTGAAGCGCCGACGCCGTAGAGCAGCGAGTCCATGGCTCGCGTGACCGACCATGCCAGCACGGCGCCAATGCACACGCCGGCGCCGGTCAGCACCATGCCTCGTGACATCACTATCCCCATCACGCTTCGCCACGTGGCGCCGAGTGCCATCCGAATCCCGATCTCGCGGCTCCGCGCCGACACGGTTTGCGCGAGAAGTCCGTATAGGCCGAGCGACGCGATGACGAGCGCCAGCGCACCGAACACGACCAGGATCGTCGTCTGTTGACGACGATCGCCAACGGTGAGCGCGATCACCTCCGTCATCGGCCGGACCAGGCGGATCGGCTGGTCGGGATCGACCGCGCGAATGATCCGCTGGACTGCCGGCGCATAACCGAGCGGGTCGTTGTCCACGCGCACCATCAGATTCACTGTGGGGAAGAAGCGTGGCCCCTGCGACTGCGTCACGTAGACACCCGGCTTCGCCTCCCTCTCGAACCCACGCTCGAGGACGTCCTTCACGACGCCGACGATGGTGAAAAACGGCTCGCTTGGATCGAACCGGATGTGCTGGCCGAGCGCGGATTGGCCCGGCAGGTATCGTCGGACGAGCGTTTCATTGACGACGACGGCGCGAGGCGCGTCGGCGCCATCGCGCGCGTCGAGGAGGCGCCCTTCGACCAGCGTCACTCGAAGTGTCTGCAGATAGTCCGCCGTGCCAATGCGGAACAGCACGTCCAGATCGTCTCCAGGCTGGCGCGGACGTCCCTCGATAGTGAAGCTTCGAGTGTTGCCGGTGGACTGGAAGGGAAGCAATGAGCCAAATGCCACGCCGCGCACACCTGGAAGTGCGCGCACGCCGGCGATGATGCCGTCGTAAAACGCCGGCCGTTTGCTTGGCTCCGCGTATTTCGGCATCAGCGGCACCACCATCGTCAGCACATTGTCCGCGTCGAACCCGCGCTCGACGGCGTTGAGGTTGGCGAGCGTTCGCAGCATCAGGCCGGCGGCGACGAGCAGCACCAGCGTGGCCGCCACCTGGAGCACGACCAGGCCGTCGCGGAACGCGCGGCTCCGGCCGCCGGTATTGCCACGGGCGTGCTGCTGAAGGACGTCGGCAGTGGACGCGCGCGCCGATTGAAGCACTGGCCCGAGGCTGAACAACAGGCCGGTCGCGATCGACAGCGCGCCGGCAAACACGAGGAGACGCCAATCCACGAGCGACACGGCGAACGACTGCAGTCCGACGGGCACGATCCGCTCGACGAACGTCGTCGTCAGCAGCGGAATCGCCAGGCCCAGGACACCGCCGGCGATCGACAGGCAGAGCGCTTCGACGAGCACCTGCCTCGCCAGCCGTCCCCGCGTGGCGCCGAGCGAGAGGCGCACGGCGTACTCGCCGCGGCGCACCGAGGCGCGAGCCAGGAGGAGGCTGGCGAGATTGGCGCAGGCGATGAGGACGATGACTGCCGCTGCCGTCATCAATGCGATCACCTGGACCCTGGTGTTGCCGAGCACCTGCTCGCGTATCGGGACGACGACGGCTTCGCTGAAATCGCGATTGGTCTCCGGATACTCCTCGCTGAGGCGTCTCGCAATCGCTCCGATGTCCGAGTTCGCACCTTCAAGCGTCACACCGGGCTTCAGACGGGCGACCACGTTCAGGAAGTGGTTGCCGCGCACCGCAGCCTCCTCGGGCGAGAACTGCATGGGGACCCAGTAGTCGACATCGCGGGCGAGGAACACGAATGAAGGCGGCGCCACGCCGACCACCTCCTGCTTGACGTCGCTCGCAGCCCCTCCGCTACCCTGCCCGGACATCGAAATGGTGCGCCCGACAATGCCCGGGTCGCCGCCGTAGCGGCGCTGCCAGAGGGCGTGGCTGATCACCACGACTCGCTGTCCCATGGCGTCGTCCGCCGCCGTGAACGTGCGGCCGACGACCGGTTGAACGCCCAGCACCGAGAAGAAGTTTGCCGTCACGCGCCGGCCGATCACGAGCTCCGGCCCACCGTCGCCCGTCAGGTTCGCGAAGGCGAACGCGGCAGCCGCCATGTCGGTGAACGACCTGTTTCTCGCGCGCCAGTCCCGGTAATTGGCGGGCGCTGGCGTGTTCCGTGGGAAGCCCGCCGCGCTTCTGTCCTCCCAGACCATGACCACCTGGTCCGGATCCTGGTACGGCAGCGGCCGCAGCAGCATCGTCTGTACGAGCGAGAAGATGGTGGTGTTGGCGCCAATGCCGAGTGCCAGCGTACCGATCGCGGCGACGGTGAAGACGGGTGTCTTTCGCAGCAGGCGGAGGGCGTATCGCAGGTCCGCAACAAGATCCATGGGTGACACGCCTTTCTTCCGTCGTACGCGATCGTCGAGGCGCTCCGACCACCGATCCATCGGCGATCGAACGTGAGACCGGGCGACGTCTGCCAGGGTGGATGCAAGGCCGATCCAGTCCGTGATCTGCGCGCGAGCGAACGCGTCGGCATCGGACTCCGTCATGCCACGCGCGATCGCCTCGCGGTAGAAATCTTCGAACTGCGTGGCCAGTTCCTGGACGATGCGCGATTGGCGCTCACGCGTGAGGTGGGGCAGCGGCAGATGCGTGCGGACGTAGAGTTCCCAATCACGCATGTGAGGGTCCCATCACCGCCCGAACCGCTTCGATGAAGGCCTCCCACGTCTTGCGCTGCTCCGTCAGGACGCGGCGTCCTTCCGGGGTGAGCCGGTAGAAGCATCGTCGCCGCTCGCCGGCCTTCTCCACCCAACGCCCCTTGATCCAGCCGCGGCTCTCGAGGCGGAGCAACGTCGGGTACAGCGAGGGGAGCGCGAACGTCAGCTTTCCGCCCGAGCGGGCCTCGATGAGCTTGCCGATTTCGTACCCGTGACGGGGACGCGCCTCGAGCAGCGAGAGGATCAGCATTTCGGTGCTGCCTCTTTTCATGTCCGCGCTGAACATATACTCAGGCTAACGATATGTAGTGTGCCTTATTATACGGCCGGCCGCAAGTGCGGCCGCAAGGCAGGCTCGAGGGCACACGCGTGAGTTGGCGAACGCGCTTATCGCGACGCGAAACGGATGATCTGTTCGGCCGTCGGATCGCCCTCGTTGCCGACGCGCGTCCAGATCGACGCGTGCGTACGGTCACCGATCATCGAGATGTCGACGCTGGGGAGACCGGCGGCCTTCATCGCCGCGGCCACCTCGACGTTCTGCTGACGCCGCCAGTCTTCGTCCCGGTCGGCGTACAGGATCAGCATGGGCGGCGCATTGCGCTGCAGATGATGCGCCGGGGAGGCGTCAACCCAGACCTTCGGATCCGTGCCCCACACACGCGTGTCGCGATCCGGTGCCACGCCCCGCCGCTCGACCCAGTAGAACGCGCTGACGGGAACCGTGCCCCGGATATCCCGCGGTGACAGGTTGTGCGCGGCGAGATACCGCGGATCGGTCGACAACAAGGCCGCAAGATAGCCGCCCGCCGAGTAGCCGATGACGAACACCCGGTCGGGATTGCCGCCGTACTCCGCGATGTGACGCTTCACCCAGGCGAACGACGCTGCCGCGTCCTGAACGTGGGCCGGATGAGACACGTCCGGCGTGAGGCGATAGTTGACGACAACCGTCACGAAGCCGGCGGTCGCGAAACGCCGGCCGATGAAGGCGTCCTCCTCCTTGTCACCGCCCATCAACTGGTTGCCGTAGTAAGAGACGATCACCGGGGCATTGGAGCGTCCCTCGGGCACGTAGAGGTCGAGCTTGTCCTTGTCATCCGGATAGCTCGCGCCCTGCAGGTAGGGCACGTTTCCGACGACGCGAACCGCAAAGGTCTTCACCGGCACGATCGGCGTTCTGCCGGGCGGTGGTTGCGTGCCGGAGCCGGTGCCCGTTCCCCAGACGTCGACACCCTCGGAGCTGTTCCCTCTCGTGCTCTCTGGCGCGATCGGCCCGACGAGCGTGAACCCGCGTCCCGCCGGCCGCGCAGGGGGACTCTTGGGATCGACGACGATGCCGTTGCCGAGAATGGCGGCGAGCATCTCGTTCTGCACGACCTGGGCCACGATGCTTCGATCGAAGGTCGGCGGGTCGATCTCGCCCCAGTCCTGGTGGACGATGTCGAAGTACAGCCTGTCGCCGGCGAGGACGACGTTCTCGATCGCCCCGATCGTGTAGGGGTTGTCGCAGCGCCCGCACACCACGCCCCGCAGCCGGTCACCGACCAGAAGAAAAGTGAAGAGCTGCCTGTTCATACCCAGGCCGAACGAGGCGATCCACGTGCCGACGAGGTCCGCAGGCCGCAGCGTCTTGAACGGTCCGGCCTGCCAGTAGGGTGCCGCGCCGGCGCCACGACCTCCGCCGCCACCACCGCCTCCTCCGGGTCGCCCCGCGGGCAGCGCGGGTGGAGTGCCCGGCGGGAGGTGATATGCCGGTGCCCCGCCTGGATCGGCGCCGCGCGGATCCTTCACGAGCGTCAGCGGCTTTCCGCCTTTGATGCT
>DASTDQ010000463.1:0-7271 GCA_035710305.1 Vicinamibacterales bacterium
ACACCGTTGTCCACGAGCACCTGCAGCTTCGTGGGCCAGTTGATCGGCTCGACCGCGACGATCTTGGCGTCGAGCCCGGATTCCTGGATCTTGAGGTCCGTCGTTTCGAGGGTCGGCACGGGGTTTCCGGCCGCGTCCGCCACGCTGGCGAACACCTTGAACTGCTGCTGCGCGCCTGCCGTGTGGGTGCCAAGGGCACACGCGGCGGCAGTGGCGACGACGAGGGCGATCCGGCGCATGAGCAACCTCCGATCAGGTCCGTGGCGCCGCAGCCGTCTGGCGGTACCACGCAACGGTACGACCGAGTCCTTCCTCGAAGCTCACGAGGGGCTGATACCCGAGGAGGCGTTGTGCCTTGCCGATGTCTGCCTGAGAGTCTCGCACGTCTCCCGCGCGCGCGTCCTGGTAGATCGGCTCGACCGTCGCCCCGACCAGGCCCCGAATCGTCTCGAACAGCTGGTTGAGGGAGATGCGCCCGCCCGTGGCGACGTTGATGACCTCCCCGCTCACGCCTGGCGCGTCGCACGCACGCAGCACCCCGTCCACGACGTTGGCCACGTAGGTGAAATCTCTCGTCTGCTCGCCGTCCCCGAAGATCGTCGGTCGCTTCCCCTCGCACAGCGCTCTGATGAAAAGCGAGATGACGCCAGAATACGGCGACGACGGGTCCTGCCTTGGACCGAACACGTTGAAGTAGCGGATGGTGACGGTCTCGAGGCCGTACAGGCGCGTGAACATCCTGGCGTAGTCTTCAGCGACCAGTTTCTGGAGCGCATACGGCGATAGCGGCGCCGTAGCCATCGTCTCCACCTTCGGCAGCGACGGCGCATCACCGTAGGCCGACGATGAGCCCGCGTAGACGACGCGCCGGACCCCGGCGTCGCGGGCCGCCACCAGCAGGTTCAGCGACGCATCGACGTTGGCGCGGTTCGACGTGATGGGATCCTCGACCGAGCGCGGGACGGAGGGGATCGCGGCCTGATGGAGCACGTAGTCGATACCGTTCGTCGCCCGCCTGGCGACGTCGAGATCGGCCAGGTCGCCTTCGAGAAAGTCCACCTGCGGCACGTGGGCCAGGTTCTGGCGATGTCCCGTGATCAGGTTGTCCACGGCACGGACGTGATGGCCGCGGCGGACCAGTTCCTCGCACAGGTGGGAGCCGATGAATCCGGCGCCCCCGGTCACGAGGTAGCGGGCGGATGTCACTTCGGGAATCCGGTGCGAGGCATGCCGGGAACGATCTTCAAAGCGTTCTGGTAGTACAGCTTTCTGAGCACCTCGTCGGGCAGCGACAGCCCGTACAGCTTCCAGAACGCGTGATAGTCGCGGTAGTAATCGAAGTACTCGTCGGCCGTCTCGAACGTGCGCCAGTAGTACGGGAATTCGTCGGGCTGGTAGTTGTCCTTGCCGAACAGGACGCGGTCCTGGTACTTCACCAGGAATTCGCGGGCGGCTCGCGGCTGCCGGCCAAGATCGTACAGGACGGCGCCCACTTCCGTGTAGAGGTTCGGCATCTCGTCGAGCATCTTGCCGAGCCTCGCCAGGTTGTTACCGTGCCAGCCAAGGTGCGCGGCGACGAAGGTCGTCTTCGGATGCCTCCTGAACAGGCGATCGCGCTCCCCCATCAGCGTCTCGAAGCTGGGGAACCTGGAATCCTGGTACCGGCGGTTGGCGTAGAGCGCCAGCTCGAGCCATCGCTCGTTCGCGTAGTCGATGGGCTCCCAGAACTTCTCCGGATCGGCCGTGTGGATCAACACGGGGATGTTGAGGCGCGCGGCGGTTTCCCAGATCGGATCGAGCTCGGGGTCGTCGATCTTCAGCCGCGTACCGTCCGCCTTTCGAGCCGACAGGCCCAGGTTCTTCGACAGCTCGCCCAGGCCGAGCGCGCCGGCCTTGACGTCGGCTTCGAGCTGACGGGCGGCCGCCGGGCCGAAGCCGGGAGCGACGCGACTGAAGTTGACGTCCGCGAATTGCACGATCCGGTCGGCGTACCCGCTGGCGCGAATCGATCGGAGGGCCTCGTCGAGGCCGGCCCCCGACTCGCCCGTCGAGTTCACGAGTACGCGCAGGTTGAGCGCGTCCATCGAGGTGACGACTCTCTTGAAATCAGCCGCCTGGAGCGGCAGGTTGTGATGGCTGTGGAGATCGATGACGGGGTATTTCGCCCGCGGTGTCGGATGCTCGGGTACCACCAGCGACGATTTCGGCTTGTACTGCCGGATGTCGGGAACCGGAAACTCCGGCTGGCGATCGGCGCCCGGCCGCGCCTGCAGGGCCCCCTCGCTCTGGCGGCCGCTCGGCGCCTGGGCGACGATCACTGAAGCTGCGGCAATACTGACGAGAACTGCAAGAAGGGCCCGGCCGGTCATGAGTGCCATTGTAACTATCCCGAGCCCCGAATCCCTGATTCCTGGTTCTGAGGCCCGGGCCCTGAGGTCTGGACCCTGAAACCTGGGCCCTGAGGCCTGGCCCCTGAGGCCTGAGGCCTGAGGCCTGAGGCCTTTGATAAAGCCGCAGTCAGCCGATAAGCCGAATTCTGTTCCACCTCCGCCCGTTCGGGCTACGGCGGACAAGCCCTTGCGAGCCTGCCCACCGAAGCGCGCGACGCGCGCGAAGGTGGGACGACCATTCCTCTAGGCCGGTGATCGCTCACCGGCTCCAGCGACCTACCCGGTGGCCTCGGACGGGCCGTCCTCAGCGCCACCCTATTTGGTCTTGCTCCGTGCGGGGTTTGGCCTGCCGCCGTCGTTGCCGCCGGCGCGGTGCGCTCTTACCGCACCTTTTCACCCTTACCCCTCGACTCGGCGCGTCCTTGCGGACGCGCCTCGCTCGGGGCGGTATGTTTTCTGTGCCACTGTCCGTCAGGTTGCCCTGCCCGGGCGTTACCCGGCACACTGCCCTTCGGAGTTCGGACTTTCCTCCCGCCTCCGTCCTTCGAGCCTCAGCAGGCGAGCCCGCTGAAATCCGGGTGCGAAGGCCAGCGGTCGTCTTGGCTGACTGCGACGCCTCTATTGTCGCATGTCGTTCACGCGGCGGCTGAAGCCGCCGCGCTACGGGTCTGTAGTGCGCTACGGGTCTGTAGAGCGCACTGAAGCCGCCGCGCGACGGGTCTGTAGCGCGCACGCTTCAGCGTGCGCTGATCCCCTACCCGTCTGTCTCCTGTTTGATCCCGTACTGCTCGAGCTTCTTGTACAGGTTGCTGCGGGGCGTATCGATGATCTCCGCCGTCCGTGAGATGTTCCAGTTCGTCTCGCGCAGCTTCTGCACGAGATAGGCGCGCTCGGAGGCGTCCTTGAATTCGCGGAGCGTCCCCGCACCGGCCGGCGCCGAGTCGGCCGCCCTGGCGGCACCTTCGGCGTCGGCGGGCGCGCGCGGCCCGGCATCGGCGACGCGAATCTCCCCGGGCAAGTCGTCAACACGGATGGAATCCGACGGCGTCATGATGAGCAGCCGTTCGACGGTGTTGCGCAGCTCCCTGATGTTCCCGCGCCAGCGATGGCGCTGCAACGCGTCCATCGCCGCCGGCTCGATCCGCTTGGCCTTCAGGTTGTGCTCCTCGGCCATCCGTTTCGCGAAATGCTGCACGAGCTTCGGAATGTCCTCGCGCCGATCGCGCAGCGGCGGCACGACGATCGGGATGACGTTCAGCCGGAAGTACAAGTCCTCACGGAACTCTCCCCGGCCGATCGCCCCCTCGAGGTCCTTGTTCGTCGCCGCGATGACGCGGACGTCCACTTTGATTGTCTTCGCCGATCCGAGCCGCTCGACCTCCTGCTCCTGAAGCACACGCAGCACTTTCGCCTGCGTCTTCTGGCTCATGTCGCCGATCTCGTCGAGGAAGATCGTCCCGCGGTCGGCCTGCTCGAACTTGCCGACCTGTTTCTCGGTCGCCCCCGTGAACGAGCCTTTCTCGTGGCCGAAGAGTTCCGATTCGATCAGCTCCTCCGGGATGGCGGCGCAATTGACCTGGACGAAGCGCTGGCTCGCCCGCGGGCTGTTCCGGTGAATGGTGCGTGCCACCAGCTCCTTGCCGACGCCACTCTCGCCGAGCAGCAGCACCGTCGCGTTGGTCGGCGCGGCGCGCGTGACCGCCTCCAGGACGCGGCGCAGCGCCGGGCTCTGCCCGACCAGCTCGTACTTCGCCTCCATCGCCACGCGCAGGTCGCGGTTCTCCGTCGTCAGTTCCGACTGCCGGAGGACGTTCCGCAGCGTGACGATGACGCGCTCGCTGCTCAGAGGCTTGTCGAGAAAGTCGATGGCGCCGGAGCGGATCGCTTCGACTGCCGTGGCGGTCGTCCCGTGGCCGGAGATCATGATCACGGGCAGCGTCTCGTCGATCGCACGCAGCTTCCGCAGCACTTCCATGCCGTCAACGCCTGGCATCTTGATGTCGAGGAGCACGACGTCGGGCCGCTCCCGGTGCAGGACGTCCAGCGCCTCCTGTCCGCTGGCGGCGCCGACGAACTGGTAGTCCTCGTACTCCAGAATCATCCGCAGCGAATCGCGAATGGCCGGCTCGTCGTCGATGACCAGGATGCGGGACTTCATGAACGGACTGTTCCGGTTCCTGGGAACACGGAACGGTCTAGTCGACCCTCACCGTGCGCAGCTCGCGCCGCGAGATCTCGGGCTTGAACAGATAGAGCGCCAGCACGTCGCCGGGCCGCGCGTTGGCCGTCAGGCGCCGGAAATCGTCCACGGAACGGACCGGGCGGCGATTGATCTCGAGCAGGACCTGCCCGCGCTCGATGTCCGCGTCGATCGCCGGTCCCACCGGATCGACCCTGGCGACGAGGACGCCGCCCATGTCCTTGGGCAGGTCGTAGCGCTCGGCGAACTCGGCGTCGATTTCGCGGACTGACAGGCCCAGAAGGGACCCGGGCCTGCGGACTGGCAGCGAGAAGTCCGATGGCTGCCCCTCCGATTCGCGGACCGACGCCCGTTCGGCCAGCTTCACGACGACGTTGAGCGCCCGGCCGTCTCGGACGACGTTGAGCGTCGCCGTCGTTCCGGGTTGCCCCGACGCCACCACCTGGATCAGCTCGTCGTTGCCGCCAACAGGCTTGCCGTCAACGGCCACGATCACGTCGTAGGGCCGAAGTCCTGCTCGGGCGCCGGGCGAGCCGTCTCTGACGTCCACGACCATCGCGCCGTGTGACGATTTCAACCCGAGCGATCGCTGCAGATCCGGGTCGACGTCGCGCAGCCCCACGCCGATGTAGCCGCGGGTGACCCGTCCGGCTTCGCGCAACTGCGGAAGGATCTCGGTGGCCTGATTGATCGGAACCGCGAAGCCGATGTTGGACGCCCGCGAGCTGATCGCCGCGTTGATGCCGATCACCTCGCCGCGGGAATTGACGAGCGGCCCGCCGCTGCTGCCGAAGCCGATCGCGGCATCCGTCTGTATGTAGCGGTCGAGCGACGAGTCGAACAGCTTCCGTCCGATGAAGCTGACGACGCCGGCGGTGACGGTGTGCTCGTACGCGAGGGGGTTGCCAATCGCAAGCACCCAGTCCCCCACGCGCAACGTGTCGGAATCGCCGAGCGTCGCGTACGGCAGCGGACGCGGCGCGGATACCTTGATGAGCGCGATGTCGGTGTCGGGGTCCGAGCCGACCGCTTCGGCTCTGAGGCTCCGGCCGTCGGCCAGGCGAACGGTCAGGCGCTCCGCGTCCTCGACGAGGTGATGGTTCGTCAGGATGTACCCGTCAGGATCGATGATGAAGCCAGCGCCAGCGCCGCGGCGCGGCCCCTGCCGCTCGCGCTCGGGTGCGCGGCCGAACTGGCCCGGGGTCTCCGATCGTGGCGCGGCGGAGGGGGATCGATCCCGGTACGATCCTCGCGTGGTCGCGTCGATGTTCACGACGGCGGGATTGATGCGGTCCGCAACGTCGGCGAAGGAGGCGAGCGCGGGGCCGGCAGGTGACGTCTTCGCGGGCCGGACGACCGCTCCTTTGCGCTCGGGAGCCGAGTGCGCCGGCGTCGGCGTCAGCGACCCGGCGACGATCAAGCCGATGAGGAACGCGACGGTGCCGATGAGGCACATCGTCACGATCAGAAACCGTCGAGGCATCGAGATCATTATAGGCCCCAGGGCTCAGGCCTCAGGCCTCAGTGCCATCTGAGGCCTGGGGCCCGGGCCCTGACGCCTGTTCTATCAGAGCCCGAAAAGCCGCCTCGTCCAGCATCGGAACGCCCAGGGCCCTCGCCTTGTCGGCCTTGCTCCCCGCTTCTTCGCCGACGATGACGGCCGTCGTCTTCTTGCTGACCGACCCGGCGACCTTCGCCCCGAGACGCTCGAGTGCACCGGTCGCCTCTTCGCGCGTCATCGACGCCAGCGTCCCGGTGATGACGTAGGTCCGGCCGGCAAACGGCTGGGGCCGCGCCGCCAGCGCCCGTTCCGATTCCGGAACCTCCATGCGGACCCCCGCAACCTTCAACCGCTGGACGAGCGTCCGGTTTCGCGGCTCGTCGAGCCACGTGCGCATGGATTCGGCCAGGACCGGGCCGATCTCGTGCGTGCTTTGGAGCGCCTCGCGGGAGGCCGCTTCGAGCGCTTCCATCGTTCCGAACGCCCGCGCCAGCACCTGCGCCCCCCGCTCGCCGATGTGGCGAATGCCGAGGGCATAGATCACGCGCCAGAACTCGTTCGTCCTGCTGCGCGCGATCTGCTCGACGACTTTCCCGGCGTTCTTCTCGCCCACGCGGCGCTCGATCATCTTGCCGTCGCCGCGTTCCGAGGTGCTCGTGAGGGCCGCGAGCTGATCCGTCGTCAGGCTGTAGAGATCCGCATAGTCCCGCACGAGGCCGCTCCCGATGAGTTGAGAAACGAGCGATTCCCCGAGCCCTTCGATGTTCATCGCTCCCCGTGAGGCGAAGTGCTCGAGACCGCGCTGCAGCTTCGCCGGGCACGACACGTTCTCGCAGCGGACGACGGCCTCCTCCTCCGCCCGGTGCAGCTGGCTGCCGCACCTCGGACAGGTGGCGGGCATGATCCATGGCCTGGAATCCGCGGGCCGCCTCGACACGACGGGGCCCACAACGCGCGGAATGACCTCACCAGCCTTTTCGACAATCACCCAATCGCCTTCGCGAATATCCTTGCGTGCGATGTCGTCGGCGTTGTGCAGCGTCGCCATCGACACCGTCGTGCCGCCGACGAATACCGGTTCGAGCACGGCAAATGGAGTCACTGCGCCGGTGCGGCCAACGTTGACCTCGATCGCCTTGAGCAGGGTCGTCTTCTGCTCGGCGGGGAACTTGAATGCAAT
>DASTDQ010000464.1:0-2229 GCA_035710305.1 Vicinamibacterales bacterium
AAGCTCCGCGACAACCTCTACGTGGTCCGCGGATCGGATCCGAAGGCATTCGTGGGCGGCAACACCGCCGTGTTCATCCAGGCCAAGGGCGTGACGCTCGTCGACTCGAAGGTGCCCGGGTGGGGCCAGCCCCTCATCGAGAAGGTGCAGGAGCTCACCGACAAGCCGATCACGACGCTGATCAACACGCACACTCACTTCGATCACACCGGCGGCAATCCTGACTTCCCGGCGACGGTGGAGGTGGTGACCCACGAGAACACGGCGCGCTACATGAAGCAGAACAACCCGGTCTCCGGCCTCACGATCGACATACCGGACATCTTCAAGAACTCAGGCGGACGCGGCCTTCCGAAGCGGACCTTCAAGGATCGCCTGACGCTCGGCTCGGGCAACGACCGCGTCGAGCTCCACTACTTCGGCCGCGCCCATACCGGAGGCGACACCTTCGTCGTGTTTCCGGTGGCGCGGGCGATGCACACCGGCGACGCGTTCCCGAACAAGGGCGTGCCGATCATGGACGCCAACAACGGCGGCAGCGGCGTGGAGTACCCCGACACCATCGCGAAGGCGGCGGCGCTCCCGAACATCGACACGGTGATCACGGGCCACGCCCCGAACATGACGATGGCGGACGTGAAAGAGTATGCGGACTTCAACCGCGCCTTCGTGGAGCACGTGCGCGCGGCGAAGAAAGCCGGCCAGACCGTGGATCAGGCGATCAAGTGGACGGTACCGGATCGCTTCCTGAAGAACGGCTACACCCAGCCCATGCCCGACGCCCTCCGGTCGAACGCGCAGGTCCTGTGGAACGAGATCAAGTAACCACCAAGCCTTAGCGTCCTCGGGCAAGGCGACGCGACAGCGGCATCAGCAAGAGAAGGCCGACAATCGCGACGACGACGACCATAACGACCACTTTCGGGTCGTCGAAACTCTGGCTGCCCACGACGAGCGCGGCGGCTATGTTGCGTTGGGCCGTGCCCAGGCCGAGGACCGGGCGCGTGTCGGCCGCCGGTCCGCCGAGCGCCCATCCGATGCCGTAACCGGCTGCGAGAAACAGCAGGCCGGCCAGGATGCCGCGCGTACCGAAGACCGCCAGAACGCTGCCGACGTTGAATACCGTGAGCAGCACGATCAGCAGAATCAGGCTCAGATTGGAGGCGCGATCGAGCAGCGGTTTTACCCGCGTCGCGACCGCCGGGAACGTGGCGTTCACCCACAGCGCGCCTGCGAGAGGCAGCAGCATGAGAAGAACGAGCGACCGCGCGATCTTCGCCGGGTTGACTGAAACCCCTGGCAGCAGGACGGGCAGGACCAGGGGCAGATAGGCGACGGTGATGACCATCAGCATCACCATCAATCCGACCGCGAAGGCCAGGTTGCCCTTGGCGATTTGCGCCAACTTCGGCAGGAACGGTGCCCCCGCGGCTGCCCCCAGCAGCAGCAGTCCCACGCCCAGGGGCTCGTCGAGGCGGAGCACTCTCGCGAGAACGACGGCAACCAGAGGCATCAGCACGAAATTGGCCACCAGGGCCAGTACGACCACGCGGACATTGCGAAGAGGCCCGGTGATTTGCTGAATCGTGAGGCCGAGGCCCATCGCCACCATGCTCGAGAGCACGAAGACGAGCATGGCAACGGAGACGGCGACTTGTGTGAGTTCCATACGCCCGGCGTGCGATCACATCGTGGCGACGTTGTGCCAGAAGTACTTCAGACTGTCGGTGCCGCCGAAAAGCGTCGTGAAGATCGTCGAATCGGCCATGAGGATGTGGCCGGCACGCGTGCCTTGCGGCGGCATCCAGATGCACGAGTTGAACTCCCGGTTGCCCGCCTCGGTGAACGGATGCGGCCGGGAAAGATCGATCGGCTGCCGGGTCAGAACCCGAGCGGTGTTCGTGTCCTCCGTCACGGCGTAGTGCGGCAGATGCATGTGGAAGTTGAAAGTCGTGACGCCGTTGAGCAGGCCGAGCGCGTCCAGGTCGCGGTTGATGGACAGAGGCGCCAGTTGCTTCGTCCCGGGAACCAGCGCGGGGCGCAAGCCGAACTGGTTCATGACCGGAACGTCGAGCGCTTTCATCAGAGAGCGCGTGTACTGACCGAACCGCTGCTGACGGGGGACGAGATCGTCGCCGTGATGCGTGTACTCCAGCTGCCGCTGCGTCATGTCGCTGGTGAATCCGACGTCGTGATGCGGCGCGAGCAGCAGGCACGTGCCCTCGCGCG
>DASTDQ010000465.1:0-3558 GCA_035710305.1 Vicinamibacterales bacterium
GTGAGATCCGCGGCCGCCTCGGTCAGGACGTCCGGCGTGTTCGTGACGATCACGTTCCGTTCGCGGGCGGCGGCGAGATCGATGTTGTTGTAGCCGACGGCAATGGTCGATACCACCTTGAGATCGCTGCCAGCCTCGAAGACGGAGCGGTCGATCGCATCGGTGACGACCGAAAGGAGCCCTTGCTTGCCGCGCACGCGCGCGACGAGGTCGGGATGCGGGAGATCATCCCGATCGTGCATGTCGACGTCGCAGGCTTCCTGAAGCGTCGCGAGCACGGCCGACGGAATTCGACGGGTGACGAGAACGGCTGGACGGTTCAGTGACCCCACGACTTGCAGTAGCCGCAGTGATTGCACGTCACCGCGGGCTCGATGAGGCACACGCCGTCGCCGTCGGCGCCGGCCGGCAGCGCGAACATCGCGTGACTCGCATGCCCGCGCCCCCGACCGGCCATCTGAAGCGGGGAGCCGCTTGCCCCACGGCCGGCGCCGGTGGCCTGACGCGTGATGATGTCGCGCACCAGCGCCCGAAGCTCGGGCTCGTTCATTCGTTCACGTCCACGCGATCGACGATGCCGACGATGGCAGCGTCAACCGGCGCGCCCTTTCGGCCCAATGCTTCGCCGGCGGCACGGCCTTCCATCACGATGAGCACCTTTTCGTGCACGCCCGCACCGACCGAGTCCACTGCCAGCAGCGCCGTGCCTCGAGGCGCGTCATCCAGTGCCAGGGGCTGGACGAGCAGCAGCTTCGCGCCTTCGAAAGTCGGGTGCTTCTGCGTCGAGACGACGGTTCCGACGACGCGGGCGAGCTGCATGTCTTCGGGCTCCGGGCTCCGGGCTACCCAACATCCCAGTGATCGACGATGCCGACAATACCCGCATCGGCTGGCACCTCGACCGGGAAGAAGGGAAAGGCCGCTTCCTTGCCGCGCACGAAGAAGACCGTCTCTCCCGGGCCCGCGCCGACGGCATCGACGGCGACGAGCGTCCGGCCGGCCGCCGTGCCATCCGCCGCGAGCGGCTGCAGCAGCATCAGCTTGATCCCGTTCAGCTGTTCGTTCTTCACCGTGACCACGACATCGCCGACGACCCTGGCCAGCTGCATGTCAGGCTCCACCTGCCACGTCCACCTGATCCACGATGCCGATGACGGCCGCGTCCACCGGGCAGTCTTTCATCCCCGAGGCCATTCGCGCCGAGCTTCCGCTGACGATGAGGACCGTCTCTCCGACGCCGGCGTCCACCGTATCGACCGCGACGATGTAGGCGCCTTCGGCTTTACCGTGAGGGTCCATGGGGCGAGCAACGAGCAGCTTGCTGCTGACGAGCCGCGGATCCTTCCGCGTGGCGACAACCGTCCCGACTATGCGGGCCAGAATCATTTAGTCGCCGCGGACTTCCCGATCGGGAGCGTGTCCTCGAGGTTGGCGTGCGGCCTCGGGATGACGTGTACCGACACCAGTTCACCCACGCGGCGGGCGGCAGCAGCGCCAGCGTCGGTGGCTGCCTTGACGGCCGCGACGTCGCCCCGGACGATGGCGGTCACGTAGCCGGCGCCTATCTTCTCCCAGCCGACCAGCGTGACTTTCGCGGCTTTGACCATCGCGTCGGCCGCCTCGATCATCGCGACCAGGCCCTTGGTCTCGACCATTCCCAACGCCTCGCCCATGCTTCACTCCGTCAACTTCCGACGCCCAATTTCCAACCTCCAAGCGTCTGGGAGTTGGGAGTTGGCGTGTTGGAAGTTTCAGTCTTTGAGATTCCTGACGGCGTCTCTGATGAGCGCCGTGAGTTCGCCGTATGTTAGCCGAATTTCTCTGTCGCCGCTCTCCGGCCAGTCGCCAGCGCCCGCGCGACCGGCGTCCGGGACCCGGCCGGGAGCCGGCACGACCGGAACGAGCCGCTCCGACGCCGACTCAGGAGCCTCGAGTACCTGGCACAGCACCTGATCGATCATTGCGTCGGTGCTGCCGTCCGCGCACAGCGGCGCGGGCGCGGCAATCCCGTACGTGCCTCGAAGCCCCTGAAGACGTTCGACTTCCTCCCGGGAAATCAGATGCTCGCGGCCAAGAAGCCGGGCCACCAGGCTGATCCGGGCGAAGTGCTCGATGGTCTCCATCTTGTAGTACGCGGTCGTGACCGTGCGGCAACAGGTCACGGCCCCGTGATTGGCGAGCAGCATGCCGTCGTGGGCCTTGATGTACTTGCGCACCGCGGCGGGCAGCTCCTCGGTGGACGGCGTGCCGTACTCCGCGATCGGAATGCTTCCCAGCGTCGTCACGACCTCCGCGAGCACGGCACGCGTGAGAGGGATGCCGGCGACGGCGAACCCGGTGGCCACGGGCGGGTGCGCGTGGACCACGGCGTTGACATCCGGCCGGCTCCGGTAGATCTCCAGGTGCATGGGGAGCTCGGACGAGGCCTCGCGATCGCCGGACATCTTCTTTCCCTCGTAGTCCACGATCACCATCATGTCCGGAGTCATGAAGCCCTTGGAGACGCTCTTCGGAGTGGTGATGAGCCGCGTCTCGTCGAGCCGGGCGCTGATGTTCCCGTCGTTCGAGGCCACGAAGCCGCGCGCGTACAAGCGGCGGCCGGCTTCGACGATCTCCGCGCGCAGCTGTTCTTCGACGCGGGTGCTCACGATCGTTTCTCGAACTTCACACGGCACTCATCGGAGCAGAAATAGTGTGTCGCCGAACCGCGCTGCAGGAATCGTGCGTTGGCTGGCGAGACCCACGTGCCGCATACCGGATCGCGCACCAGCTTGACGGCCGGTGCTTTGGCCCTGCCGCGAGCGCTGCCGGGCCGGCCGCCGAGCACCTCGATCACGCCGTCCATGAGCCGCCAGAACGCCCAGGCGACGGCCAGCAGGAGAATCGCGAGTAGCGCGATGCGGGTCACGGGTTTCCCGTCGTCGTGCCGGAGTTCGAGTGGGCGGCCGACGCAATCCCGTCGAGCGCGCGGCGGGCCGCCTGGCCCTCGGGACTGTTGGGCGCCAGCTCCACGACCTTCTGCCATTCGACTGCCGCGGCCTTCAGATCCTGCTTCCCGAACGCCAGCACGATCCCCTTGTTCAACAGCGTCTTGGTGTGCGTTGGACTCATCGCGAGAGAGCGCTCGAACTGCGCCAGCGCCTGATCGAGCCTGTTCGTGTAGTAGTAACTCACTCCCAGGTCCGTGCTGGCATCGGGGTTGTCCGGGTCGAGCTCGAGCGCCCGCCGGTACCACGTAATCGCGTCGTCCCACCGCTCGGCGTCGAAATAGAGATTGCCGAGTTGAACGGTCGCGTTCACGTCCTTGGGGTTCTGTTTCAGCGTAGCGCTGAGCTCCTGCACCCGGCCTTCGTTCAGCGGCGGCGGCTCCTGCACCCTGTTGCCCGTCGTCTGGCTGGCGGCAGGAGAGGCGGCGGCCGGGGTGACGGTCGATCGCCTGGCCTGCTGCGTGCCAATCACCCATCCCAGGATGACGCCGAAGCAGATGCCGGCAACGACGTAAGCAATCGAGTCGGATTTCATCGATAACTGGGGTCGCCAATAAATGGGGTCGGGGGT
>DASTDQ010000466.1:0-4221 GCA_035710305.1 Vicinamibacterales bacterium
CGGCCTGCCACGCGCTCACGCCTGACTCACCTCGATATAGCTGACCACGCGCTCGCCGAGCAGCGTGTCGAGTCTCGACCGGATCAGGGCGGCCGAGCGCTCGACTTCCCGCTGCCATGCCGCGTCGCGCGCACGCACGTAGAGCACCCGGTCGCGCAGCTGGATTGCCGTCGCGTGATCGATGGCCGGACCGACGGCGCTCCGCCACGCGAACGCCACCTTTTCTGGCGTCAACGGCGCCTGTCGAATCAGCGCCGCAACGACGTCGGGAATCACGTCACGAACCGGGACCACGGCCGGACGATAGCACGGTAGTCTTGTTATCGCGCGCGGATCAATGTTCCAATGTTTGTCGTGACATACCCACGCATGTCGAAGATCGGCCGAAGCCTGGTTGCCCTCGCGTTCGCGCTGGCGATCGGCCTGACAGCGGGCGCGGCGCCGCCATCAGCCTCAGCCCAGACTCCCAGGCCCGCGCCGCCAGACCCGTCCTGCGACATTCGAACGACTGACCGTGTCGTGGCGGTGGGCGATGTCCACGGAGCGTTCGACAACTTCACTGCCATCCTGCGCGCGGCGAAGATGGTCGACGCCCGGGATCGCTGGAGCGGAGGCAGGGGCGTGCTCGTACAGACGGGTGACATCCTCGATCGCGGCGCCGACTCGAGAAAGGCGATCGATCTGCTTCGCCGGCTCGAACGCGACGCGCAGCAGGCCGGCGGCCGCGTCGTCTCGCTGCTCGGCAATCATGAGGTGATGCGTATCGTCGACGACTTCCGGTATTTGAGCCAGGGTGAAATAGCCGCGTTCAAGGAACGCGACTCCGAGGCCTACAGGGACAGCATCCTGAAGATTTCTGACGAACGTGCCGCACAGCGCGCGAAAGCCGAGGGACGGGAGCACGATCCCGCCGCGTTCAGGGAGCAGTTTCTGAAGGAACTGCCGCTCGGGATGATCGAGATGCGTCAGGCCTTCGGGCCTGAAGGCGACTACGGCAAATGGGTACGCCAGCGCGCGACCGTCGCCCGGATCAACGGCGTCGTCTTCCTCCACGGTGGCATCAGCCCCGACACGGCCTCGCTCGGCTGCGCGGGCATCAACGCGGCGGTACGGAAGGAGATGGCGTCCCTGCCGGCGTCCGCGGAGCAGCGGAAGTCGTTCATATCGCTCGGCGAGACAGGTCCGCTGTGGTATCGGGGACTGGCGCTCGATCCGGAAGAGACGCTCGCGACCACGCTCCCTGCGATCCTTGACCAGATGGAGGCGCGCGCCATCGTCGTGGGACATACGACCGTGCTCCCCGGGCGGATCAAGACGAGGGCAGGGGGGCGCGTGATTCAGATTGATACCGGGATGCTGAACGGAGAGTTCTACGAGGGAGGAGTACCTGCGGCGCTGGAGATGAGGGGGGAGACGCTCACTGCCATCTACCAGGACGGACGTCTGATGCTTGGTGATCTTCCGCGGGCGCCCGCGCCCGCTTCGCGCTAGCCTGGTCGGGGGATAGTCACATCGTGAACAGGGCGACCTCCTCGCCAAACCTTGCGATGCGGTCGGTGAAGTGCTGGACGATCAGGTCCCGCCGCACGAGCACCGCCTCGCGTTCGGCTTTGGTCAATGACTTTCCGAGGGCCTCCTCGATCGATTGATCCGTGAGCGCCTTGAGGCGCTCGAACAGGCCGCGTTCGCACCGCACCAACTTCTCGGGTTTGAGCAGTTCCTTGCCCAACCGGAACGCACGGGTGTGATCGATCAGCCACATGGTCCAATCGCTCGTCCAGAGAATGTTGCCCTGGTTCCGGTCCCTGTTCTGAATGAGCTCGTCCCATACCTGCATGACGTGCAACTGATTCGTGGTGCGCCCCGGGTTGGGCCCGGCGGTGCCCTTCGCGCCGCGTGCTTTCTCGTCCATCATCACGTCGTCAACCCACCAGGTCACGGCGGCGGTCTTGCCCCTGACAGCGCGCTCGACCGACATCGGCACCGTGTCGAGCCCGACGAGACGAGCGAGCCGGTAGCCGGCGATGTTGTAACGGTAGGAGTCCTTGAAGTTGACCTCGCTCTTTTCGCCGGCCTGGAAGACCGGTTTGGCGACATCGACCGTCTGGATGTGGACGTCGTGGGTCAACGTGCCGTCCGACAACGTCGCTCGCTGTGATCCTGTGACGCCGCCGCCGGCGTCGCGAATCCTCGACATCGGCGCCTTCAGCAGGAACGTCTCCATCGCCGCCGGGGAGAGTGACGGCGGTTTTGCGGCCGCCGGATTGGTACTCACCGGCTCCTGAAGGGTCGCAATCACGGACCTCGGGGCAAAAGCGGCGACCAGAACCAGAGCCGCCCAGAAGCAGACGCGTTGAATCACCCGGCTGTGGGCAACGACCATCGCTGACCTCGTTGGAAGAGTGGACTGGCCAGATTCTACGCCAAGGACGCGTGCTCCGAACGGCCCTGGCCAGGCGACGCCTCCCTGTCTCGAAGGGCCAGGATCGACGTAAGCACGCTCTGCATCAGATCAACGTGGTCGGCCAGGACTTCGAACAGCCGCTCGCGATCGATGCGAAGAGCCTGGCCACTGGTGGCCGCCAGCGCGCGCCACGCGGAAGGAGTGCCCGCCAGCGTATCAGCCAGACCGAAGGTCGCGCCGGCCGAAAGGAGCATCGGAGCCTGGCCGGGCGACTCGATGCGCACCTGCCCCTGGAGAACCTGGTAGATCGCCGGGGGCGCGTCGGCTTCGAACAAGCCCGTCCCCGCGACCAACGGGAGCTCCGTCGCCACGGCGGCGAGCGCAAGCAGTTGGGTCGCCGTCGCGCCGGCAAGCAGCGGCTCCTGCCGGAAAGGGCTGGCGATGTCCGCCGCAGCTGAAGCCAGGCGCGGGTCGGCCGTCGCAGGAGACGGGAGTCCAGCGCTTGCGCCGAGCCGCGCCTCCGTGAGCAGCAGCTGGAACAGTCTCTGCGCCATCAACACGTTGTCCGACACCATGGTCAGGAACGCGGTCGACGCAATACGGAAGCCGATGGTGCGATTCATCGAGCGGACCGTCGACCGGAGCTGCGTCCCTTGGAGAACCTCCTCGAAGTTGACGACCGCCGGCGCGGCGACGGCGCGAGCGGCCCGGGAATCGTCTATCAACTCGAGAGTGCCGTCGATGAGGAAGAACACGTCTTCGGCAGGCTCACCCGTGCGGTACGCGATGTCGGCGGCCGGATACCGAACTTCCTCTCCGCTCTCAGCAATCCGGAACAGCTCGTCGATCGACAGTGAGGAAAAGAGCGGTGTGAGCCGAATGTGGTCGACGATTTCCACGACTGGAAGCGACTGATCCGACACCTCGCCCCGGCGCGTGGCGAGCGCCCAGGCCGCGGTTTCTACCACGCTCCGGTCGCCGGCGGCCCGGTGCTTGAGCACGTATTCCAGATCATCGGCGAGCGACCATAAACCACGCCGGCCAACGAAGTGGATGGCCGAGGCCGCGATCACCGGGTCGTCGTCGTGAACGAGCTGGGCCAGCGTGTCTTCGAGGTCTCGCGGCCTGCTCTTCAGCACGAGGTTGGCGTGGCGCACTTTCTCGGCCAGTGGCGTGTCGTCGAGGATCGGCATCACGCGGCGGCGAACCACGCCGCCGAGCAGGTTGTCGAGGTACTCCACGGCGGCGGCGCGGCGCCGGGTTTGACCCTGCTCGATCGTGTAGCGCGCGGCCGCGACGTCGTCGACGTGATACAGCAGGCCGAGAAGGCAGTAGATACGGTCGACGGCCCTGCGGAGCTTGTCGGCAAGCGCCTGGGCCAGGAGAGAGTCGCCTCCGTCGAGCGCGTGTCGCAGAAGGTTCTGCTGCAGCGTGAGGCCGTTGTAGTAGCGGGACGTCTCGCGCACCACGGCCGACTCGAGAACCTGGCGAGGACAGGCGAGAGATGGGTCATCGCGCCGCAGCTTCTCGATCGCCCTGATGGCCTTGTAGCGCAGGAAGCCGTCAGACTCGTTCAGCGAATCGACGAGGGCGGTCATCGCGCGAGGACCGCCGAGCGCGGCCAACGTGGATGGCACGTGGCGGCGGATCCAGAGATGCTCGTGCTCGTCCCTGAGCACGTGGGTCAGAACCGGGACGATGGATTCGCCGAACCCGATGAGCGTTTCTCGAGCTTCAGCCTTGTGCACGCGCTGGCCGAGCAACGACAGGAGCCCCGGCACGAACAGCCCATCGGCGGCCCCCATGGATCGCGCGCT
>DASTDQ010000467.1:0-2864 GCA_035710305.1 Vicinamibacterales bacterium
CGATGCGCGCGGCAAGCGCCGGCGCGTCGCCGGGAGGATGCGTCAGCGCGTTCGTTCCCGGCTCGGTGAACTCGATCGCACCGCCGGCCTGACTCACGATCACGGCCTTACCGCAGGCCATGGCCTCTGCAATCACCAGCCCGAACGGCTCGGGATCGGTGCTGGCGTGAACCACGAGATCGAGCGCGCGAATGGCGGCCGAGGAATCCTGCACGAAGCCTGTGAAGCCCACGCGATCGGCAACACCGAGCATCTCGGCCTGCCGCCGAAGGTCAGCCGTCGTGACCTGGCTGCCCGCGGTCTCGTAGATCGGACCGCCGACGATGTAGCCCCGCACGTGAAGCGAACGCGGCAGGAGCGCGAGTGCTCTCAGGAACGTCTCGTGCCCTTTCCATCGTGCGAAGGTGGCGACCAGCCCGACGCGCAACACGCCCTCGCCAGCGGGCGGCAGACCGGCAAGCGCGTCGAGATCGAGACGCGGTCCTGACGGCGAGAAGCGCGTGAGATCGACGGCGTTCCAGACAGGATGAACCTTCACCCGCGTGCCGCAGACGCTTCTCGCATCCTCGGCGACGCTTCTCGAGTTGGCCACGATGGCGGCACATCGATGGCAGGTACGACGTAACAGCCCGGCCATGAGCGCCCGGCGGCCGGCGTAATCGTGAAAATGCCAGACGACGGCAGCGCCCCGAGGCCGGGCCCAGGCGCCGAGCAGGTGCATCTTCAAACCATTGGTGTGCACGACAGCCGGGAGAGGGGCGCGCAGCGCGCCGCGGAGACGCTGGAGGTAGACCAGCGTTGGCAGCGCGGCGGCGGCGCATCGGGCCAGAAGCACGACTTTCGGCCGGACCCCTTCACCGAGGTTCCAGTCGCCCAGACGCGCCAGCGCCGGCGGAAACGGGAGCACGTCGACGGGAATCCCGAGGGCCGCGACGCGAGAGACGAGAGGCCCTTCCGACGCCGCGACGAGCCTCAGCGACCACGAGGGATGTGTTTCTCGAAGGCCCGCCAGCATCTCGTAGAGCGCGGCCTCCGCGCCGCCAAGCTGACCGGCCGGCGAGAGGAACACGATGGTCACAGGATGCGCTGCCGCACGACGATCGTATCGTTGGGCTGCACGATGTCGGTCGGCTTGGCATCAAACTCGGTGCGCTTGTTGTCTACGATGCGCACGATTCGAATGCGCCGGCCGGACCCGCGCTCTGAAACGCCGCCCGCCGTCGAAATGGCCTGAAGGACCGTCATGTTCCGCTCCAGGACGTAGGAGCCGGCGTTGCGAATCATGCCGACCACGAAGAAGCGCTCGGCCTTCGGCACGAAGATCGTGTCCCCGTCCCGGATCCTCACGTTGCGGGAGAGCTTGCCGTCCTGAATCTCGCGCATGTTGACCGTGACAATCTCCGCGTCCCGCTGGTTGGGCAGCGTCGGCGAGCCGATCACCGCGTCCTTGGGATGCAGGATCTGGATCTCGGGTCCTGCGTCATTGGTCGTGGCCCCCGCCCTCGCTAGCGCGTCCAGGAGAGTCACTGGCCCGGTGAGTACATACTTGCCCGGCGTTCGAACCTCGCCCAGCACGAACACACTCTGACTCCGGAACTGATCGACACTCACGGTGACCTGGGGGTGCCGCAAGTACCCGTCCGCGAGCCGCGCTTTGATCGAGTCGGCGACTTCATCGCCGGTCCGCCCCCCGGCCTTGACGCGGCCGAGGAAGGGGAAGCTGAACTCGCCATCATTTTCCACGCGGAACTGTCCCGAGAGCGATGGTTCGTTGAAGACGGTCACGGTGACCACGTCTTCGGGGCCGATGACGTAGTTCTGCGCGTCCCCGGCCTGGACCAGCATGACAGCGACGGCGAAGATGAGCGTAGTGAGCATGCCTACCGTCCGTAAGTCACCGAGGCAAGTAATCGGTGACGTTCGTAGTTGCGTCCGCCTGGTTCACTTGACTCACGTTCCGTACGATCGATGGTGAAAGCCACTTCCATCTCGGGGTTGACCACCAGGCCCACGCCCGCACCAATGGTGCGGGTGTCTTCACGCCGCCCGTCGAAGTCGGCGCCGCCGAGGCGCTGATAGCGAAGTTGCCAGCCCTCCGCCATCCCGATGAGCTCGAACGGGCCGGCGATCTGCTGGGTCACCCTGAAGCGAACGCCGGATTCGAGGAAGTACGGCTGCTCTGGTTCGTACGAGTACCTGACATCCCGGCCGGCATCGAAGCTGACTCGGGTGGATTCCAGGAATGTGTATCTCAGGCCCGCCGAGCCGGTGAATCCGCTGTAGTCGGCGAGCGCCGGGTTGAGCGGCCTGAATGCGCGATAGCCGACGCGCGCCTGTCCGGTGATCGCGCCACCGTTTTCGAACTCCACGATGGGCGCGATTCGCAGGCTGTCGGCGTCCCGCTCGGGCGATTGCTGGAACCGATCGCGCTGAAGCTCCACTTCCGCGACGATTCGCGTGAACGGTGAAAGGCGGAACCGGAGTCCGGCCGCCACACCGTCCTCGGTCCGATCGAGCTGTTGTGACAGCGACACGCCTTCGTAGGTCGCGATGGCATCCCACGAGTACTTCTCGCGGCGTGCCCAGGCGATCAGAGACGTGACGGCCGTCAACTCGAGGTCGGTCCCGAGTGTCAGCACCGACTCGGACTGACGCAGCCTCTCGTTGATCTCGAGGCTCTGCTCGCTGTAGGTGCTGAAGCCGGCCGAGGCAAACGGACGCACCCGCCCCTGCGTCATGTCGAAGCGGCCCTCGAAGAAACCGTTGACGGTGCGCTGATCTTCGTAGGTCTGGTAGTAGACGAGGTCTCCCTTCGCAGTCCCGATGAACCGCGCGGAGGCAACCGGCACGACGGCGTACAGGCG
>DASTDQ010000468.1:0-9428 GCA_035710305.1 Vicinamibacterales bacterium
GTCCGCTCGCTCGGATCGTGTTGCTCGCGGCACCCGCCCTACAATTAATCGATCTCGTAGGCCGGGTTCCGCCGCGCAGAAGAGCCACCGCGGCGGACCCGGCGACCCGAATGCTCAACAAATACTCCTCCCGCGTCACTCAGCCGCGCAGCCAGGGGGCGTCGCAGGCGATGCTGTACGGCATCGGCCTCACCGACGCCGATCTGCAGAAGGCGCAGGTCGGCATCTGCAGCATGTGGTACGAGGGCAACACGTGCAACATGCACCTCGACCGCCTTGCGGCGAGCGTCAAGGAAGGTGTGTCCGCGGCAGGACTGGTCGGACTGCGCTTCAACACGATCGGCGTCAGCGACGGGCTGTCGATGGGCACCGACGGCATGAGCTACTCGTTGCCGTCCAGAGACCTGATCGCCGACTCGATCGAAACCGTGGTGGGCGCTCAATGGTACGACGCTCTCATCACGGTTCCTGGCTGCGACAAGAACATGCCGGGAAGCGTCATCGCGATGGCGCGGCTCAACCGGCCGGCGCTGATGGTATACGGCGGAACGATCCGGGCGGGCTACGCGCAGGGGAAGCCGCGCGACATCATCTCGGCGTTTCAGTCCTACGGTGAATACCTTGCCGGCACCATCACCGACGAGCAGCGGCTGGATATCGTGCGGCACGCGTGTCCCGGCGCCGGCGCGTGCGGCGGAATGTACACGGCCAACACGATGGCGGTGGCCATCGAGGCGCTGGGCCTTTCGCTTCCGTACAGCTCATCGCTGCCGGCCGAGGACGGGGGAAAGGCCGACGAGTGCCGCCGCGCGGGCGCCGCGATCGGCGTCCTCCTGAAGCGCGATCTGAAGCCCCGCGACATCCTGACGCGTGCGGCGTTCGAGAACGCCATGACGATGGTCATGGCCGTCGGCGGCTCGACCAACGCCGTGCTCCACCTGCTTGCGATCGCAAAGGCCGCCGGCGTGCCCCTGGCGCTGGCGGATTTCCAGCGGGTGAGCGACCGCGTGCCGCTGCTCGCGGATCTGAAGCCGAGCGGCCGGTACGTGCAGGAAGATCTGCACGCCGTTGGCGGCACGCCAGCCGTGATGCGCTACCTGCTCGAGCGTGGTCTGCTGCACGGCGAATGCATGACCGTCACGGGCCGCACGCTGGCAGAAAACCTCGAGGGCCTCCCCGGGCTCAAGCCGGGACAGGAGATCATTCACACGATCGACGACCCGATCCACGCGAGGGGGCACATTCGAATCCTGCACGGAAATCTCGCGCCAGAGGGCGCCGTGGCCAAGATCACCGGCAAGGAAGGCGAGCGCTTTGCCGGCGCGGCCAAGGTCTTCGATTCCGAAGAGGCGATGCTTGCGGGTCTCGAGAAAGGGCAGATCGGGAAGGGCGACGTCGTTGTGATTCGCTACGAAGGTCCCAAGGGCGGGCCGGGCATGCCCGAGATGCTGACGCCGACCTCCGCGATCATGGGTGCCGGGCTCGGATCCAGCGTGGCCCTCCTCACCGACGGGCGATTCTCCGGCGGATCGCACGGCTTCATCATCGGCCACGTGACCCCGGAGGCGCAGGAAGGCGGGCCGATCGCGCTCGTCCAGGACGGCGACCGCATCACGATCGACGCGGAGGCCTGTTCGCTCGACGTCGATCTGACCGCGGCGCAACTCGCCGCGCGCCGCAAGGCGTGGACCGCCCCACCCGTCAAGGCGGCGGGCGGCGTCCTCGGGAAGTACATCCGGCTGGTCAGGCCAGCGTCGGAAGGGTGTGTGACGGACTGACCGTCAGGATTCCTTTGCGGCCTTCGGAGCAGCCTTCTTCTTCGTCCGCTTCGCCACCTTGCCAGGCTCGACTGTCGCAGATCGCTCCAGCTTCACCATGGCCGTGGAGAAGCGGCGAAGCCCGTGCTCGTCGAAATCGATGACGGTGTGGTACTGGTCTACGAGCCGAATCGTACCCGTGCCGTATTGCGGCTGAGAGACCCGGTCGCCAATGGCATAACCTCGCACGTCCGCCTCCTGCTTCCACACGCTCATCGAGCACCGCGTCCTGATGGACGCGGATCACACCGACCTGAATACGCTGATGCGCCGTCTACCAGCGGGGCTCGCTGCGACGCGACGGCCCGCGATTCCCGTATCCACCGCCACCGCCGCCGGAACGTGGCACCTGCGGCTTGGCCTCGTTGACCGTCAGCCGGCGCCCGCCGAACTGCTTATCGTTGAGTTGGGTGATGGCTTTCTGCGCGTCATCATCGCTCGCCATCTCGACGAAGGCGAACCCACGGGCGCGGCCCGTGTCCCGATCGCGCATGACGGTCACCGTTTCGACGGCCCCCGCCGAGGCGAACAGCTCCTGGAGGTCCTGTTCGTTGGTTTCGTAGGGCAGGTTTCCAACGTATAGCTTACGGCTCATCGACTGACTCCTGCATCCCTTCGGATGCGACTACTCCACGACGCGTGGAGCGCTGACGAAAACCCAGCCTGAGCGACTGTCGCTCGGCTCAACTGCATGCAGGAAGATCAGAGGACGGTCGGATCGACGCTGAACGCGACTAAGCGGTGGGCTAAGCTTCCAGACCGCGGGATTATACACCCAAACTGGCACAACTAGACGAAACGGCCTACTGCTGAGATGGCAGCCGATACCGCCCGTCCGGCGTCCGTTTCAGGAATCCCTCGTCGACAAGGCCGGCCAGGATGCGATCGCACTCCTCGCGGTTGATGTGAAACAACCGCGCCGCCTGGTCCACGGTCGGTGAGAATCCGCGCATTTCCACGAACTCTCCCCGCACCCGGTCGACGACTTCACCGGACGCAGGCGATGCCTGCCGGCGATACGCCTTGGCAGGAAGCGATTTGAACTCCACGTCGAGGAAGGGGGAAGGATCCTTCGAGGCTTTCTGGGCACGCGCGGGCATAAAAACCTCCCCGGCGAGAGATGGTGTGTTCTTAGACGATATGTCATGCGAGCGCGATGGGTCAAGGACAGAACCCATCGCGTCTCGACGTTGTCTAGCGGACCCGAATCAGGCAGAGACTGGCTGTTGCTTGTCGAAGCGCAGTCCGGCCTCGTCCGTATCCACGACAATCCTGTCGCCTTCGCGGAAGCGGCCCTCGAGCACGTGCATCGCGAGAGGATCCAGCACGCGCCGCTGGATCGTGCGCTTCAGCGGCCGCGCGCCGAACATTGGATCGAAGCCCTCGGTGACCAGCAGGCCGCGCGCGGCCTCGCTGAGCTCGACGTGAATCTTCCGGTCCTCGAGCCGCTTGAGCAATCCACGAATCTGAATGTCCACGATGCGCTTCAGGTGCTCGAGGCCCAGCGAGTGGAAGAAGATAATCTCGTCCACGCGGTTGATGAACTCCGGCCTGAAGTGCTGCCGCAGCGCCTCGGTGACCTGCCTTCGTACGCCTTCGGGCAGCTCGTCGCGCCCCGAAGCATGCTGCGCCTCGGCAATGTACTGGCTGCCGAGATTCGACGTCATGATCACGACGACGTTCTTGAAGTCAACCGTACGTCCCTTCCCGTCGGTGAGCCGGCCGTCATCGAGCAACTGGAGCAGGACGTTCAGCACCTCGGCATGCGCCTTCTCGATCTCGTCGAACAGCACGACGGCGTACGGGCGCCTGCGGACGGCCTCGGTGAGCTGGCCCGACTCTTCGTACCCGACGTAGCCGGGCGGCGCGCCGATCATGCGCGACACGGTGTGCTTTTCCTGGTACTCCGACATGTCGATTCGGACCATCGCGTGCTCGTCGTCGAACAGGAACTCGGCCAGCGCGCGGGCGAGCTCGGTCTTGCCGACGCCGGTCGGTCCGAGGAAGATGAAGCTGCCGAGGGGGCGATTCGGGTCCTGGAGTCCCGCGCGCGCGCGCCGGATCGCGTTGGCGACGGCGGCGATGGCGGGGTCCTGGCCCACCACGCGCTCGTGTAGCCGCTCCTCCATGTGAATGAGCTTCTGGATCTCGCCCTCCATGAGCCGGCTGACCGGGATGTTCGTCCATTTGGCGACGACCTCCGCGATGTCTTCCTCGTCGACTTCCTCCTTGAGCATCCGCTGCGCTTGTTGAAGGCTGCTCAGCTTGCCCTCTTCTTGCGCGATCTGCCGCTCGAGCTCCGGCAGCCGGCCGTACTGCAGCTCCGACGCCCGGGCGTAGTCTCCGGACCGCTCGGCCGACTCCTTCTGCCGGCGCGCCTCCTCGAGCTGCTCCTTGAGCGCGCTGCTGCCTCGGATCGCGTCCTTCTCCTGCTGCCAGTGCGACTGAAGCCGCGTCTGCTCTTCCTTCAGGTCGGCCAGCTCGCGCTCGAGCTTCGACAGGCGCTCGCGTGATGCCGGATCGGTCTCCTTTCGAAGGGCCTCGCGCTCGATCTCGAGCTGCATGATGCGCCGCCGCACCTCGTCGAGCTCGGCAGGCATCGAGTCGATCTCCATCCGCAGCTTGGACGCGGCTTCGTCAACGAGGTCGATTGCCTTGTCGGGGAGGAAGCGGTCCGAGATATAGCGGTGCGAGAGAACCGCGGCGGCGACGAGCGCCGCGTCCTTGAACCGCACCTTGTGGTGGATCTCGTAGCGCTCTCTGAGGCCGCGCAGGATGGAGATCGTGTCCTCGACGGTCGGCTCTCCGACGAGCACCGGCTGAAAGCGCCTCTCGAGCGCGGCGTCTTTCTCGATGTGCTTGCGGTATTCGTCGAGAGTGGTCGCGCCGATGGTATGCAGCTCGCCGCGCGCGAGCATCGGCTTGAGCATCTGCGACGCGTCCATCGCGCCTTCCGCCGCGCCCGCGCCGACGACGGTGTGCAGCTCGTCGATGAACAGGACGATCTGGCCTTCCGACTCCGCGATTTCCTTGAGGACGGCCTTCAGCCGCTCTTCGAACTCGCCGCGATACTTCGCGCCGGCCACCAGTGCTCCCATGTCGAGCGCGAAGATCTTCTTGTTCTTCAACCCCTCCGGAACGTCGCCTCGCACGATCCGCTGCGCGAGCCCCTCGACGATCGCCGTCTTGCCGACGCCCGGCTCGCCGATGAGGACCGGGTTGTTCTTCGTGCGGCGCGAGAGGACCTGGATGACGCGCCGCACCTCCTCGTCGCGCCCGATGACCGGATCGAGCTTGCCGTCGCGCGCCAGCTCCGTGAGGTCGCGGCCGTAGCGCACGAGCGCCTCGTAGGTGGATTCCGGATTCTGGGACGTCACGCGCTGATTCCCGCGGACGTCCGTCAACGCCTTGTAGAGCGCGTCCTTCGTGGCGCCGAGTCGCTGCAGCATCTGCGCGGCGGGGGAGCGGCCGCTCTCGGTGGCAATGGCCAGCAGCAGGTGCTCCGTGCTGACGAATTGATCCTGCAGGCGCTTGGCCTCGGCCTGCGCCGAGTCCAGGATCAGCTTCATGCGAGGCGACAGACGCAGGTCGGCGCCATAGGCCTGAGGCATCGCCTTCAGCAGGTCGCGGGCCTCGGCGCTCACACGAGAGGGATCGAGAGACAGCTTCCGCATCAGCGACGGAACGATGCCCCCGGGCTGTTCGACGAGAGTCACGAACAGGTGCTCGGGCGTGACTTCCGAGTGGTTCTGTTCCGTGGCGAGGTTCTGTGCCCCGAGCACGGCCTCCTGGGCTTTTTCGGTGAGCGAGTTGAGATTCATCGGACTGTTCCTTACACCGCGCTGTGTGAGTTCTTGTCGTCGCCGCCGAGGTTCTTGAGCGCCTCGTAGTGTTCGCGTTCCTTCTCCGTCAGCGACGACGGCAGCTGCACGTCCACCCGGGCGTAGAGATCGCCGGTGTCCTGCGGTTTGCCGACGGCGAGCATCCCGTATCCCTTCAGCCGGAAGACCTGCCCGTTCTGCGTGAGCGGCGGAATTCGCAACCGCGCGGGCTTGCCCGCAATGGTCGGCACCTGCGCTTCGCCCCCGAGGACCGCCGTCGTGACGCTGACCGGAGTCTTGACGTAGAGATCCCGTCCCTTGCGCTCGAACACGGCGTGTTCCGCGAGCTTGACTCTCAGGTACAGGTTGCCGGACGTGGCTCCGCCGACGCCCTGTCCGCCCTCCCCGGCGACGCGCACCCGCGATCCGTCGGTGACGCCGGGAGGGATCCTCACATCGACGGTTCGGGCGTGCCCGTCGTGCCGCAACGACAACCGCCGCGTGGTTCCGTAATACGCGTCCTCGAGGGCCAGCTCGATTTCGTTCTCCACGTCGCTTCCCTGGCGCCGGCGGGCCCGGCCCGCGCCGTGGCCGGCAGCCTCGCCGCTTCCGCCGCCGAAGAACGTGGTGAAGAAGTCGGAGAACGGGTTGGAATCGCCGAACAGGTCCTCCATTTCCTCCGGCGACATCGTGCGGAAGCCGCCGCGCGATCCGCTGCCGCCCACGTTCCATGCCCCGGCGAACGGATGGCCGCCGCTCTGGGCCTGCTGCTCGTACATCCGCCAGTTCGCGCCGAGTTCGTCGTACTTCTTGCGGCTCGACGGATCGCCGAGGACTTCGTACGCCTCGTTGATCTCCTTGAACTTCGCCTCCGCGGCCTTGTCACCCGGGTTGACGTCGGGGTGGTACTTGCGGGCGAGCTTCCGGAACGCCTGCTTGATCTCCTTGTCCCCGGAGGCCTTGGTCACCCCGAGCGTCCTGTAGTAGTCCTTGAACTCCACGCTACAACCCGATGATGTCGTTGAGGCGTTTGATCTCGTTCAGCAACTGGCGCCGGCCGGCGCCGGTGCTCAACGCGGTCTCGTCCATGAGCGGGTGAATCCTCTGCATCACTTCTGCCACGGCCAGCAGGCGCTGGATGCCGGCCAGGTTGATCCGGTGCCGCTCGACCAACTGCTTGATGAGACGCAGCCGTTCGAGCTCGCTCGGCGTGTAGAGACGCATGCTGCCGAGCGTGCGACTCGGACGAACCAGCCCGAGGCGCTCATATTTCCGCAGCGTCTGGGGATGCATCCCCAGCCGGTCCGCCGCCATGCTGATGAAGAACAGGTCCTGGTCCAAGACTGATGCCTCCACGCCCAGAGCCGTTGCGCCGAAACCCTGATACACATCGAGTGTAGACATTGATACGACTCGTGTCAATATTGGCCGGCTCGGTCTGATGGCGCTTTCCCCGGGGCAGGGTAGGATCGAAGGCCTTGAGCGTCGCGGTTCCGGACCTCGTCACCATCGGTCTTCTCGTCGTCCTCGAAGGGCTCCTCAGCGCTGACAACGCCCTGGTCATGGCCATCATGGTCCTGGGCCTGCCCAAGCGCGATCACATGAAGGCGCTGAGGTACGGTTTGCTCGGCGGCTTCGCCTTCCGGATCGCCGCGACGATGCTCGCCGTGTATCTCATCCAGTTGGCATGGGTGAAGGTCCTCGGCGGGCTCTACCTGATGTACCTGACCTACACACACTTCTGGGGCCAGGAGGAGGGCAGCGACCGCCGTCTGGCGCCCCGGGCCAGACCCTGGCTTGGCCTGCCTGCCTTCTGGGCCACCGTCGTGAAAGTCGAGCTGATCAATCTCGCGTTCTCGATCGACTCGATCCTCGTGGCCGTCGCAATGTCGCCGAAGCTGTGGGTCATCATCACCGGCGGCATTCTCGGCATCGTGGCGATGCGTCTCGTCGCCGGTCACCTCATTACGCTGGTGCAGCGGTATCCGGCTCTCGTGGACGGCGCGTTCATCATCATCGCCTGGGTGGGACTCAAGCTGTGTCTCGAGTACCTCCACGAGGCGCACATCATCGGGCTGGAGATTCCACGGTGGCTCTCGCTCGGTCTCATCGTCGTCATCTTCGTCGTGGCGCTCGTCTACGCCAGAGCGCAGGGGGCAGTCGAGGGCGTCGATCCGTTGACGGAAGAAGCGGGGGATATTCTGGCCCACGACAGCGAAGTCGTGGCGAGCATCGACGGGGATGTGACGAAGTAGGCCGCTACAAACCAGCGGGACCTACCGTCTTGCCGCTGGCGTGAGCGTGGTCTCGCGCTTCTCCGCGCCGCGCATGTAGACGACCGCGACCGGCTCGCCGATCTTCAGCAACTCCAGCGCGTAGGTGTAGTCGTAGATGTTGGCGATGGTCTGACCCGCAATGGCGATGATCACGTCGCCCTTCTGGAGGCCCGCCTGCTCGGCGGGCCCGCCGCCGATGACGCCGCCAAGCAGCAGTCCCTTCGCCTCCGCGGTGTAGTCGGGCACGGTGCCCGTGGACACGCGGACGCCCGTGCGATTCGCCGTCTGGCTGGACTGCTCCACCTTCGTGAACTGCGGCGCCTGCTCCTGTTCCATCACCCTTGCCGCGATGCTGGCGGCAAACGCGGCGACGCGGTCGAGGTCCTCGTAGTTGATCTTGTCAGCCGTGTCGGAAGGCTTGTGGTAGTCGAGATGCGCGCCCGTCGTGAAGTTGAGCGTCGGTACCGAGGCCAGGTGGAATGTCTGGACGTCGGTGGGCTGATACGGGTCGGGCTGCAGCGCCACGTTGAAGCCCGCGGCAACGTTAGCGCGCTCCACTATCGAAGACCAGACCGGGCTGCTGCCGCTCGCCTGGACCGCGAGCTTGTTGTCCTGCATCCGCCCGACCATGTCGAAATTGAAGTACGCGGCGAGCTGACCGGCGGGAATCGGGGATGCATTCACGAACGCGTTCGACCCAATGAGCCCAATCTCTTCTGCCGACCACAATCCGATGAGGAGGTGGCGCCGACGAACGGGCTGTCGGGACAATGCCTCGGCGACGGCCAATACGGCCGCCGTGCCGGACGCGTTGTCGTCGGCCCCCACGTGGGGCCGTCCCAGCTCATTGCCCGTCGCGAGGGAGTTGCCGGTTCTGCCGAGACCGAGGTGATCGTAGTGCGCACCGATGGCCACCCACGCCTTGTCCATCGCGACAGGCGGCGTGCCGGGGATATACGCAATAACGTTGCGGGCCGTCTGCGTCTGACGAACGACAGCGGTGGTCAAGTCGACGGTGACGCCGTCCAGAGCAAACCCGGCCACGTGCGGATTGCCTGTGTCGAGCTCCTTCTGGATCGACTCGAGCGATCGCCCGGCAAACAAGGTGGCGGCGACCTTGCCGCTCACGCTCGCGGCCGGAATCCCCGAGCCTGAAAGCGCCGTGTCGGACGCCATCGGCACTGTCTCGCCCGCGTTCGGCGATCGCGGGCCAGTTACGACGAGCAGTGCTTTCGCGCCGCGCTGTCTGGCGGCCTGCGCCTTGAAGCGCAGCCCCGAGTACCGAGCGAGGATGGCACGCGTCTCGCGGTCTGCATCCTCGGGGAAGTACTGCAGCACGACGACGATCTTGTCGGTGACGTCGAGCGTGGCGTAGCTGTCGTAGCCGAAGTTCTGCGACTCCGGGACGACGATGCCGTAGCCGGCGAAGACCGCGGGCGCCGACACGTTCCCGTCGTCGGAAAACGAGAGCGCCAGAACGTCGGCCGGCGCCTCGAAGCGCTCGCGTCCGACCT